>NZ_JBVJLD010000035.1:0-94595 GCF_055584905.1 Kitasatospora sp. NPDC088742
GGGGCCCCCCCCCCCCGGGGGCGGGGTGGGGGGGGGGGGGGGGGGGGGGCCCGCGGGCCCGGCCCCGGGCCCCGCCCCCCCCCCCCGGCGCCCGCCCCCCCCGGGCGGGGGGCCCCCCCCCCCGGGGGGGGGGGCCCCCCCCCACCGGGTCGGACGACGGCCCCCGACGGCGGGGCTGGGCATCCGTCAGATCTTCACGGGCTGGGCGGGGTTCTCCTGCCGGGCCGGCTGCTCGACCTCGGGGGCCGAGCCGCTGCTCTGCATCCGGTCGGCGAGCTTGAGCCAGATCACGCCGACGATGATGACGGCCAGCCAGACGCCCTGGGCCACGGTGAGGTGCTCGTCGAAGACCACCGGCCCGAGCAGGGCGGCGCCGACCGAGCCGATGCCGGCCCAGACCGCGTAGCCGATGCTGACGTCGATGGTGCGCAGCGCGGCGCTCAGGGCCCAGAGGGTCAGCAGGAAGAACACCACCGCGACCAGCGACCACCAGAGCTTGGTGAAGCCGTCACTGCCGCCGACCGAGAGTGCGTAGCCGACCTCGAACGCGCCGGCCAGGAGGAGCATCAGCCAGGAGTTGGCCGATCCGGAGTTGGAGCTGGTGTCGGACATGTGCGCGGTCCCTTCTTGGTGGATCGGAGTGGGGTGAGGTGGGGCTCAGACGCCGCTGAGCTGGAGGCCGACGACGCCGGCGATGATGACGAGGATGCCGAGCGCCTTCTGCCAGCTGAGCTTCTGGCCGAACAGCGCGGCGCCCAGCAGGGTGATGCCGATGCCGGAGACGGAGGTCCAGATGGCGTAGCCGACACCGACGTTGAAGGTCTGCAGTGCCTTGCTGAGGAAGAAGGTGCCGATCGCGCCGCTGATCAGGGTGGCGGCGGTCCACGGGCGGTTCTTGAAGCCTTCGGCCTTGCCGGCCGCGATGGCCACCGCGATCTCGAAGACCACGGCGATGGCGAGGTAGATCCACTGCATGGGAATTCCCCTTTCGCTGCTTGGGAGTTGAGCCGTGCGGGTCGGTGCGGAGCAGGCACGGCGGGAGTGCGGGTCAGCAGCCGTCGATGCCGCAGGCGGCGCCCCGGGTGACGGCCTGTTCGGCCTGGACGTCGAGCACGGCCTTGCGGATCTGGGCCGCCGTGGCGACGCCCTCGATCCGGTGGCGCTCGCCGATGATCAGGGTGGGGGCGACGGTGATGCGGTACGCCTCGGCGGCCCGCAGTGCCTCCCGGTGGGTCTCGGTGTAGGTCCCCGCGTCCAGTGCCTGGGTGAACTCGCCGCTGTCCAGGCCGAGTTCGGTCGCGATGTCGGCGAGCACCGCGGGCTGCCCGATGTCCCGGTCCTCCTGGAAGAAGGCCCGCAGGAGGCGCGGGGTGTACTCGGCGGCCTTGCCGTGCTCGGCGGCGTACTGGTAGCCCTCGAAGGCCAGCCGGGTGTAGGGCTGCGGGGAGACCGTGGGCAGGGTGATGTCCACGCCCATCCGGCGGGCCATCGGGTAGACCGACCTGGCCCAGACGGCGGGCAGGTAGGCGTCCTCGGGGCGCAGCGTCGGGGTGGGGTGGGGCCGCAGCTCGAAGGGCATCCACTCGATCTCGACGTCGAGGTCGTGGGTGGCCTCGTGCAGCGGGCCCTCGGCCAGCATGCAGAACGGACAGACGTAGTCCGACCAGACCTTGATCTTGACCTTCTCGGTCGAAGGCCCGGTGGCGGAAGGCTCGTTCACGGTCGCTCCCGGTCGGTGGTTCGGACGTCGGTGCGGGCTTCGGTGCGGTCCAGGCTGAGGAAGTCCTCGAAGGGCTCGGTGTCACCCGGGGTGCGCAGCGAGGTGACGCGCAGCGGCCAGCTCTCCGGGTCGTCCGCGAAGATCGAGTACGAGCCGGTGTAGTCGAAGCCGTACCTGGCGGCGGTCAGGCGGTCCACGGCGTGCACGATGTGGGACACGTTGAAGTAGAGCGAGGCCATGTAGCAGAGGGCGCAGGGCTCTCCGGAGGCGATCAGCGTGGCGCCCGCGGTGGCGTGCAGCCCGTAGGTGCCGGCCGCCTGGCGCAGGGCGACCACCTCGGCGTGGGCGGTGGGGTCGTTGTCCTCGCGCACCCGGTTGAAGCCGGTGCCGAGGATACGGCCGTGGTTGACGACCACCCCGGAGAACGGAATGCCACCCCTGGCCACGTGTTCACGGCTGATCCGGACCGCCTCGCGGACGTACCCGGTCAGCTCGCTCTCCGAGATCTCGGAGTGACGCATGCTTCCCCCTGGTCGAAGCCGAAACACTTGCATGTATAAGCATATTCAGATCCCGCACAGAGCCCCATTGCTGGGGCCTGGCGATGGATAAAGCTTGCATGAGCAAGCATCTCGCTGTCAACAGCTGAGCTCAGGCAGCCCTCAGGGCGGCCGGCGGGAGCTCGGAGGAGGGCGCGGCGGCGAGCCGGCTGTAGGCGAAGGCCGCCGAGACCAGGGCCATGTGGTGGTGCCAGCCCGGGTACGAGCGGCCCTCGAAGTCCCTTAGCCCGAAGCCCCGTTGGAGCTGGTTGACGGTCTCGTCGGCGGCCGGGCGGCGCTCCGCGTAGGCCAGCAGCTCCTCGGCCGGACGGTTCACCATGTTGGTGATCCAGAGCTGGTCCTGCTCCTTGGCGCGCAGCGCGGGCTGGGTGAACACCCGGTGCATCCGGGCCCGGCCGGCCGCCGCGGTCACCCCGGGCACCTGCACCAGGCCACCGCGGTCGCCGCCCCTCCCCGCCCCCGGCGTTTCACCTCCCCCGCAGTCGGCGAGGATCCGGAGCGCGGGCATCAGGGCGCGGCCGGAATTGCAGGCGCGGACGTCCAGCGGAGCCAGCGGAAATCCGCCCGGAATCGCCAGCAGGAATTCCAGCCCCCGCTGGTTCAGCCCCTCGGCGATCAGCACCGGATCCAGGTATCCGTCGAGGTCCACCACCAGCGGGACGCTCTGGTGACGGGAGCGGCCCACCGTGAGGTCCACCAGCCGGAGGATGTCCTCCTCGGTGGTGGCCGCGGTGGCGAACGGGATCCGGGCCTGCTCGCGCAGCGCCGCGGTGGTCCAGGACTCGGGGAGCAGCAGGCGCCAGCCGACCGGGAGGTCCCCGGCCTCGGCGGAGAGGAAGACCGCGGTGCCCACCTGGCAGTTGACGGTCCGTCCGGCGCCGGGGACGAAACGGCGGTGCACGCCACAGGACTTGTCCCCGCGCTTGGGCAGGACCACCGGGGCGACGGTCCAGGCCCGCGGTCTGGCGCGGTCCTCGGCCCACTGCCTCAGCCGGTCGAGGACCGGCTCCCAGCCCCAGGGGCTCTCGTTGACGAACTGGTGCAGCGCCTGCGCCGCAGTGGGCGAGTCACTGGCCAGCTCGGCCAGCCGGCGCACCGACTTCTTCCCGGAGGTGCCGAGGAGGCCGTAAACGTACGCGTGCGCCCATCTGCGCTGGTCGGATCTGCGGAAGTGGGCGAACAGTTGGTCCGTGAACTGGGCGACGGGATCCCGCCTGCTCATGTCGTTGGTCCCTCCCGTGGCTGCGGAAACGCGGCGTCAATTCGGGCATCCCTCACAGTAAAGAACGTCCGCTCCGTTTTCCACCGACGGAAAGTAGGGCTCCCACTCCGTCAAATCCGAATGACCGGGGGCACCCCTTTCCGACGGAATCCCGGGCCTGCTCCGTCAGCACGCGCCCCCGGCGCCGGCGTCACCCGCCCCGGGCAAACCGACCGCCCGGCTCAGAAACTTGCATGAGCATGTATCATTCCTCGGAGACCGCAGCAACCCCAGAGGGAGGCACCATGGCGAACTCTCCACCCGTGTCCCTACCCACCTCAGACCACGCGGTGTGGAACCGCGTCCTCACGCTGCACACCTACGTGGAGCGCGAGTTGGCCCTGGCCCTGCAGCGCAG
Source organism: Kitasatospora sp. NPDC088742 (assembly GCF_055584905.1). NCBI lineage: Bacteria > Bacillati > Actinomycetota > Actinomycetes > Kitasatosporales > Streptomycetaceae > Kitasatospora > Kitasatospora sp. NPDC088742. Next base: position 3,900 of record NZ_JBVJLD010000035.1, read on the forward strand.
GCACGGCATAGGACTGTCGGAGTACCGCTCCCTGGAGCACCTCCACCACTCCGCCACCAGCGAGCTGCGCATGCAGGACCTGGCCGACAAGGTGGGCCTCGGCCAGTCCTCGGTGACCCGCCTGGTGGGCCGCCTGGAGACGGCCGGCTTCGCCTTCAAGGACCTGTGCCCCTCGGACAAGCGGGGCGTCTACGCGGTCATCACCGACGAGGGCCGCGAGCGCTACCAGGCGGCCAGGGCCACCTACGCGGAGGTGCTCTCCTCCGCGCTCAACACCTTCACCGCCGACCCCACCCTGGGCCCCACGGTCCAGGCACTGCGCGCGGCCCAGGGCTGACCCCCGGCCTCGCGCCCGACCCCGAACGCCTTGGCGTTCGGGGTCTTTTTTATTTGCATATGCAAGTTGAGTGGTCCGCGTCACAACCACTTCGCCAAGTGGATGCTTGACCAAGCATGTACCTGCTCGGCTAACTTTTCTCTCGACAGCGCACGATTCGAACAGCCGGACGGCACCCACACTGCCGGAGGCTGCGACTGCGAGGAATCCCGCCGTGCCATCGTCCCGCCTCGCCGAGACAGTCGCCTCCCACGGCCGCACTCGGCCCCACCAGATCGCGCTCCACCACCACGACCAGGCCGTGACCTACGGTCAACTGCTCAACCTCACCCAGGAGTTGGGCAGGAAGCTGGCGCAGCTGGCACTGCCGGAAGGCAGCACCGTCTGCGTACCGGCGCACAAGACGCCGCAGACCGTCGCCCTGCTGCTGGCCCTGGCCGGCCGGGGGCACGTCGCCCTGGCGCCCTCCCCCGACCTCGGCGGCGAGGTGCTCGACCGCCTCGCCCGGCAGGCCCGGGCGGTGCGGGTGCTCACCGCCGAGGAGAGCGGCGGCCTCACCGCCGCCCCGGTCGCGGCGGACGAGCGGGAGGCCGACGGCTTCTCGGTGCCGGACCCGGCCCGGACCAGGCTGCTGCTCACCACCTCCGGCTCCACCGGCACGCCGAAGATCGTGCCGATCGAGCAGGACGGCTTCGAGTCCTTCGCCGACTGGGCCACCGAGGAGTTCGGGCTCTCCGTCCACGACACCGCGCTCTCGTACGCACCGCTCAACTTCGACCTCGCCCTGCTGGACGTCTGGGCCTTCCTGCGGCTCGGCGCCACCGTGGTCCTGGTGGACCGTCAGCGCGCCGCCGACGGCGAGCAGCTGGCCGAGCTGGTCGCCCGGCACGGCGTCAGCTTCCTGCAGGGCGTGCCGATGATGTACCGGCTGATGCTCGAACGGGCCGGGGTCTTCCGCACCGTCCGGCACGCCGTCTTCACCGGCGACCGGATGCCGGCCGAGCTGCTCGGCCGGACCGCCCCGGCCTTCCCCCGGGCGGCGTTCCACAACGTGTTCGGGTGCACGGAGACCAACGACTCCTTCATCCACCGGCTGGACCCCGCCGACCTGTCCGGTCCGATGCCGATCGGCCGGCCGATCCGCGGCACCGAGGCCCTGGTGCTGAACCCGGACGGCGGGCGGATCACCGGCGCCGGAAGCGGTGAACTGCTGGTCACCACGCCGTTCCAGACCACCGGCTACCTGCGCCGGGAGCTGAACGTGGCGGCCTTCACCGAGCTCGACGGCAAGGTCTTCTACCGGACCGGGGACATCGTCAGCCGGGCCCCGGACGGCCGCCACTTCCTGGAGGGGCGCGCGGACTGGCACGTCAAGGTCCGCGGCATCCGCACCAACCTCCAGGAGGTGGAGAACGTCATCGCGGCCCACCCCGACGTCACCGAGGCGGTGGTGGTGCCGCTGCCCGACCCGGAGGCCGGAGTCCGCCTGCACGCCCACGTCACCCACCGGCCGGGCAGCACGCTCACCGGGCTGCGGCTGCGCACCCACCTGGGCCGGCACCTGCCCCGGCACGCCATCCCCAGCTCGGTGCACGTCACCGGCACCGCACTGCCCCGCACCTCGACGGGCAAGCCCGACCGCAACCTCATCAAGCAGAACCGCCTGAAGGAGAGCGACGCATGAGCAGCACCGAGACAGCCGACGAGGTCCGCGCCTACGTCGCGGCCGAGTTCCTGGCCGGCGAGGACGCCTCCGACCTGACCGACGACTACGACCTGATCGAGTCCGGCGTGCTCCACAGCCTGGGCCTGGTGCGGCTGCTGTCGCACCTCGCCGAGGCCTACCAACTGCCGGTCGACGAGCTGGACTTCAGCCCCGACGACTTCCGGACCATCGACTCGATGGTGGCGCTGATCCTCAAGCACCGCCCCGCCACCGTCTGAGCGACCGCACCGCCCGCACTGCCCGTTCCACCGCACCACCGGCACCCAGCCACCCACCCGGAACACCTTCCGCATTCCGCATAGGAGAGACAGCCATGTTCGTTCGCAGCCTCGATGACGTCGCCCCGGTCGAGTGGGGCAACGGCACCAGCCACCGCCTGCTGACCAAGTCCGACGGCATGGGCTTCGCCGTCGCGGACACCCTGGTCCGCAAGGGCACCTCCAGTGCGCTGCAGTACCGCAACCACCTGGAGGCCTGCTACTGCGTCGGCGGCTCGGGCGAGGTCGTGGAGAAGGACGGCACCCGTCACAAGATCACCAAGGGCACCATCTACGTCCTGGACCAGCACGACCCGCACTACCTGATCGCCTCGGACGACGAGGACCTGCTGCTGGTCTCGATCTTCAACCCGCCGATCGTCGGCACCGAGAAGCACGTCCTCTCCGAGGACGGGTTCTCGCAGTACTGATCCGCCCCGGCGCCCGGGCCCGCCGCACCCCCTGGCGGCGGGCCCGGCCCGCGCGACCCACCCGAGGAGCCCGACGTGACCGAGGACCTGTACCAGCTCACCGCACCCTGGGCCGACCGGCTCAACGCCGACCTGGCGGCGGCCGACGCCGCCGGGGAGTTCCCGCACGACAAGTGGAAGGCGCTCCGGGAGACCGGCCTGTTCCGCACCCACTTCGCCACCGAGTACGGCGGTGCCGGCCACGGCCTGACCGCCACCATGCGCGTCCTGGAGGGCCTCGGGTACGTCTCGCACGACGCCGGGCTCTCCTTCTCCGCCTCCACCCAGATCGTCTCGGTCGGCGTGCCCCTCCAGCGGTTCGGCAGCCCGGAGTTGAAGGAGCAGCACCTGCCCCGGATAGCCTCCGGCGAGGCGATCACCGCGCACGCCATCACCGAGAGCGGCGGCGGCTCGGACGCGATGAACCTCACCACCACCGCCCGCCGCGAGGGCGACGAGTACGTGGTCGACGGCGGCAAGATGTTCATCACCAACGCACCCGTCGCCGACCTCTTCCTGCTCTACGTCCGCACCGGCCGGCCCGGCCCGTTCGGCCTCACCACCCTGCTGGTCGAGGCCGGCACCCCCGGGCTGACCGTCGGGCCCGCGATGGACAAGATCGGCCTGCGCACCAGCCCGGTCGGCACGCTGACCTTCGATCAGCTGCGGGTGCCGGTGCGGCAGCGGGTCGGCCAGGAGGGCACCGGCTTCCTGGTGCTCGACCACGTGATGAAGCGCGAGGTGCTGTTCGGGTTCTCGCTCACCCTGGGCGAGATGACCAGGCGGCTGGAGACCACCGTCGCGTTCGCCAAGGAGCGCCACCAGTTCGGCCGGCCGATCGGCGACTACCAGGCCGTCTCGCACAAGATCGCCGACATGAAGATCCGGGTCGAGACCGCCCGCAAGTGGCTGACCGACACCGGCGCCAAGGTGGAGCGCAACGAGGACTCCGCCCTCGACCTGGCCGCGACCAAGACCGTGGTCTCCGAGGCCAACCTGCAGACCGCGCTGGACGCGGTGCAGATCCACGGCGGCCGCGGCGTGCTCACCGAGTACGGCGTCGAGCGCGACCTGCGCAACTCGATCGCCGGGACGATCTACTCCGGCACCTCCGAGATCCAGCGCAACCGGATCGCCACCCTTCTCGGGCTCTGAGAACGCCCTCCGAGAATGCACTCCGAGAGGAACTCCCCGTCATGACCGAGCAGTTGGACCACCTCACGCTGCCCACCGCCTTCCTGGACCATCAGACCGAGGAGGTCCAGGCCTTCGTCGACCACGCGGTGAAGGACCGCTCCGCCGACCCGGTGACCATGGCCACCGAGCTCTACTACGCCGTCCGCGACGGCGTGTTCTACGAGGTCTACGGCGCCCCGCTGACCGAGCAGGGCCTGCGCGCCTCGAACACCGTGACCACCAGGTCCGGCTTCTGCATGCACAAGTCGGTGCTCTACGCGGCCGCCGTCCGCGCCGTCGGCATCCCCTCCCGGCTGCTCTACAGCGACGTGCGCAACCACCTCGCCTCGCCCCGGCTGCTGGAGCACATCGGCAGCGACGTGTTCTTCCACTCGCTCACCCAGGTGCACCTGGAGGGGAAGTGGGTGAAGGCCACCCCGGTCTTCAACAAGCTGCTCTGCAAGCTCTACGGCATGCAGCCGCTGGAGTTCGACGGCCGCACCGACAGCCTCTACCACCCGACCGCCGAGGGCGGCGGCTCGATGGAGTTCCTCACCGACCACGGCGCCTTCGACGACCTGCCGTACGAGTTCGTGCTGGCGAACATGCGCCGCAAGCACCCCAAGTTCCTGGACAGCACCGGCACCGGCACCGTCTCCGGCGGACGGCTGGCCGACGAAGCCACCACCCCCGCCCACTGAGGAGAGCGACGATGAGCAGCACTCCCCCGCCCGTCGACGGCTGGGACGCCTCCACCCGGATCGGCGTCGTCGTCCCGCACGCCGACGTCGGCCCGGAGGCCGAACTCCAGGCGCTCGCGCCGGAGTCGGTGACCATCCACGGCTCCCGGATCCACTTCGCCGCGATGCGGGCCGGCGGCGAGATGGACGAGAAGATCCCGCACGACCCGATCCTCGACTTCGTCAAGGCCCCCTACCTGGACCAGGCCGTCGAGCTGCTCGCCGCCTCCCCGCTGCACGCGCTCACCCTCGGCTTCACCTCCTCCAGCTACGCGCTCAAGGCGCAGGGCGAGCAGGAGCTCTACGAGCGGCTGCTGCCGGTCACCCGCGGCCTGCCGATCACCGGCACCACCAAGGCCGCCCGGGCCGCCTTCGACGCGCTCGGCGCCCGCCGGATCGCGCTGGTCAACCCGCCGTGGTTCGACGACGCGCTCTCCGCCCAAGGAGCCGACTACTTCGAGGAGTTCGGCTACCAGGTGATCCACCACGGCCCGTGCGGACTGCCCTCGAACCAGAAGGCGATCACCCCGGAGAACCTCTCCGCCTGGATCCGCACCACCGTCGCCGCCCACCGCCCGGACGCCGTCCTGGTGGCCGGCAACGGCATCCGCGCGGTCGGCACCATCAAGCCGCTGGAGGAGGAGCTCGGCTTCCACGTCCTGACGGCCAACCAGGTGATCATGTGGCACGCGCTGCACCTCGCCGACGCCGCCCACCTGGCCGCCGCCGTCACCGACTACGGACACCTGTTCTCGGTCGCCCCGAAGGACGGCACGGTATGAGCCTCCTCGACGCCCACGCCTACGAGGCGGTCTTCGGCACCCCCGAGGGCGACACCTACCGCGTCCCGCTGGTCTGCTGGCGCGAGGACGGCGAGCACGTCCACGGCCTGGCCCTGATCAAGGGTCACCTGCGCCGGGTGGACCGGCTGCCGCAGTTCCTCCGCTACGCGGACCGCGCCGAGGCCCGCCGCGGCGCACCCGTAACCGGCCCCGAGGTGACCACCCTGGCGACGGTCCGTCCGCTCTCGGAGGCCCGCCTCCCCTAGCCGCTGTCTCCCCCCTGCCACTGCCCCCGCCCCCGGCCCCCGTGGGGGCGGGGGTCTGCGGCAGAATCAGCACCATGACGGACCACATCCGAGCGGTGTTCGAGAAGGCCGGTTGCCGGGGCGCACTCTGCGTCCAGGAGGTCGACGGCGAGGGCGAGCTCGCGCTCGACGCCGACGCACCGGTGGTGTCGGCCTCCGTGAGCAAGGTGCAGATCGCGCTGGAGGCCGAGACCTGGTTCGCCGAGGGCCGGCTCGACCCGCGCGAGCGGGTGGTGCTGCGCGCCGGGGAGCGGACCGACGGCCCCACCGGCCTCTCCCTGCTGGAGGACGACGCCGAACTCTCCCTGCGGGACCTGGTGGTGCTGATGCTCACCATCAGCGACAACCCCGCCACCGACGAACTGCTCCGCCGGATCGGCACCGCCGCCGTCAACGCCACCGCCGCCCGCCTCGGCCTCACCGGCACCGTGCTCGGCTCCGACCTGCGCACCATGCTCGACACCGTCGGCGAGGACCTCGGCCGGGCCGGCTGGGCCGACCTCCAGCGTTGGTCCCCCACCGCCACGGCCGCCGAACACGCCGAGGCCGACCGGCAGTTGGCCGCCTCCCGCGCCCTGGACCCGGAGCGCAGCCCGCTGCGCACCACCCCGCGCGACATGGCCCGCCTGCTGACCCTGATCTGGACCGACCGGGCCGGACCGGCCGAAGCCTGCGCCCGGGTCCGCTCGGTGATGGCCCGTCAGCTGACCCGCCACCGCCTCGGCAGCGCCTTCCGCCCGCCGGCCCGGGTCGCCGCCAAGAGCGGCAGCCTGTTCGGGGTGGTCCGCAACGAGATCGGCGTGATCACCCTCCCCGACGGCCGCCGCTACGCCACCGCCGTCTTCACCCGCTCCGCCCCCGGCGCCGACGACCCCGCGATCAACACCGCCATCGGCACCGCGGCCGCGCTCGCGGTGGCCGCGCTCACCGGAGGGACATGACCAGCCCGCTCGGGCTCCGATCGCGGCCTCCTCAGCATCGGCGCTTCCTACCGCGCATAACCCCCAGCGGCTTCCGCAGCTTCGGCGTGGCGGAGCAGCACGGCGAAGTTCGCGATGTTGAGTCCGTAGAACGGCCTGTCCTCCGGAAGGCGGAAGTATCGGGTGCCCTCGTAGGACTTCGTGGTGGTGTTGTCCACCGCAGTGCTCCGACCTATCGTCGCGAGAGCGCCGGCGACGACGGCGCTACCGTTGAGCAGCTCACCTGACCGGTGCCCCCACCTGAGGTACCGGTCCCCACTCGCGCCGGGCTCGTGCCCGGCCCACTGCACGTCGGAGCGCTCCGGGTGCATCGGGTGGTGCCACCAAGCGTTGAGCTCTGCGGCATGCGGCTCGGTGCTGCGCACCCACTCGACGGTGAGGGGAACACCGAACGGGATCGTCCCGTGGTCGATCAGCCACTGCGGGGCGGTCGCCTGACGGGGCTTCAGGCCCTTCGGATAGTCCTTGGCATACTTCCACACGGCGCTTGACCCTCTCGATCCGCAAGGGAGTGCGCGGCCCGAGGGGGTTGCGCCCACCGGACCGGTCCGGTGGACTCCCCCGGCCGGGCCCGCACCGATCACCGACCAGGGTACGAACGCGGCACAGCCTCCGGTTCACGGAGGGTGGCCGAGAGGGCTCGGGCCTCGTGTTCGGTCATCCTGGGGGTCTCGTACGGGACGGCGTTGACCCAGCGCTGGGTCAGGCGGGCGATCCGTTCGCCGTAGCGTTCGGCGGTGAGCAGGTCGCCGGGGGAGCCGGCCGACTCGGGGCCCTGGTCGGCGTGGCTCTGGCTCATCAGGCCGAGCCAGGAGCCGAGGCGGTTGAGGTCGTCGCGGGAGCCGCCGCTCCAGTTGTTGCCGGGCATGTCGCCGACGCCCACCCACTGCATGCCCATCTGGGCGCCGAAGACGGCCAGTTGCTCCAGGACAGTCAGCTTGTCGCCGCTCTGCGAGGCGGACATCGTGAAGGCCCCGGCCAGTTTGTCCTTCCAGGCCTGGGTGGTGAAGGGGGTGAACGCCGCCTCCATGAAGGCCTTGAACACGGCCGAGACGCTGCCCATCAGGGTCGGGGAGCCGAAGACGATCGCGTCGGCCCGCTCCAGCAGGGCCAGTACCTTCGGGTCGTACCAGCGGCCGGCGTTGACGTCCTCGGCGCGCAGCGGCACCAGGTGGACCGCCGCCCCCGGGACCGCCCGGGCCCCGGCCGCCAGGTGTTCGGCCAGGACCTCGGTGTGCCCGTGGATGGAGTGGTACACCACCGCCAGGGTCACCTTCGGCGCACCGTCAGTCTCGTTCAGGGTCATCGCTGTTCACTGCCTCCGTCGGGGGATCATCCGTCTGCCCACCATCAGACCCCGTCCGTGACGGGGCATCAACGGCGATCTGCGACGTGCAGCGATCGGCCGCACCGATCGATCGGGGTAGCGTGGCCCCGTGGACAGGATCGAGCTGGAAGCGTTCGTCACCGTCGCCGAGGAGCTGCACTTCGGCCGGGCCGCCGCGCGTCTGCACCGGGGGCAGCCCACCGTCAGCGACGCCGTCCGGCGGCTGGAGGGCACCCTCGGCGGGCAGCTCTTCCACCGGACCAGCCGCCGGGTCTCGCTCACCGAGCTGGGTGAGGCCCTGCTGCCCGAGGCGCGCGCCACGCTGGCCCAGCTGCTCCGCTTCCAACAGCGCGGCCGCGCACTGGCGGCGGGCGAGGGGGCCCGCACCACCCTCGTGGTCGCGCACGCCGAGTACACCTGTCACCAACTACTTCTGCGCTGCCTGCCGTTGCTGCGCGAGCGCTTCCCCGGAGTGACGATCGTGCCGGAGGTGATGTCCACCGCCGCCCAGGTCTCCGCCCTACGGGCCGGAACGCTCGGGCTCGGCATCGCCTGGGCACTCGGCGAAGTCACCGGGGTCCGGGCCAGCGCACTCTCCACGGAGCGCTTCGTGGCGCTGCTCCCTGCGGCCCATCCCCTCGCCGGCCAGGACGAGTTGAGCACCACCGAACTCTCCAGCAGCAGCCTCCTCACCTGGCCCCATCAGGTCAACAGCGGCCTCTGCGACCGCCTCCTGACCGCCTTCCAAATCGGCGGAGCCGACCTGCGCATCATCCGCACGGCCGACAGCGTCCACGCCATCGCGGCCCACGTGGCGGCCGGCACGGGCATCGGCATCACCGTCGAATCAGCCCTCGACGCCACACCCCCCGGCCTCCGGGCCATCCCCCTGTCCGGCCCGTCCACCGCCGCCGAACAGGTGGTGATCACCTCGACCGATCCCTCGGACGCCGCCGCCGCGCTGCGCGAACTCCTTCTCCAGGAAGCCTCGGTGGGGTGATGTCCGCGTTCGACGTCTACAGCTTCGGCTGCTTTCCCAGATAACCGGCCTCCTCCGGGCGCACAGCCCACCGTGCCGGCGCCGCCATCGGGTTTGACGACCAGAACGCACGTGGGACAAGCCCAGACGAAGTAGCGCTGGTCGGGGTGGGTGGTCGTCGTGTACGGGGACCTGGTGGGTGGAGCAGGAGCTCGGCGTTCTCGTGGTGCTCGATGGCAACCAGGCGACCGTGGGCAAGTGGACGTCCCCGACCTTCGTGTGACTCGGAGACTCCGCACGGCCACCGGACGGCCCTCGCCCACAGCACCTCGTCCACAGCTTGGAGCAGCTGCTCCAAGCCGCATCCTGCGGCTTCTGCCACGGTCTGCACCTCGGGTCGCCGCCCGCCGCGGGGGGGCGCGGTCGGCGGGCTGAGAGGGCCACCACGCAGCTCCCAGAGGATGCGCGGCTCCACCGCCGACGCATCATCGAGGGCCTCGACCGACCGCCGCACTGACGTTCGAGCTTCGGCGGGTGTGACCGCCGTTGGCCGCTGCTGCTCCAGGAGGCCGCGTTGGGGTGATCCCCCGTCAGTGCCGGTGGTGGTTGTCCGGCTGGGTCGGGTCGCCGGGGTGTTCGAGGCCGGGGACGAGGGTCAGACGGGTGGCGCGGGTGCGGTCGAGCCAGCGGGTGAAGGTGAGGCGGCGGGCGGCTTCGAGGGGGTGGGTGGTGGGGGCTGGGCCGGGGTGGGAGCGACGGCCGGTGAGGGTTGCGGTCCAGCCGGCGGCGGTGACTTCGGTGCCTGCCGGGGCGGAGCGGAGGGCGGTGGCGAGGACGGTGGGGAGGGTGTCGGGGTCGGCTTCGAAGTCGCCGTCCGGCGTGGAGAGTTGCCAGAGGGGTGCGGCCGGGGGTGGAGGTGAAGAGGGTGGGGCGGTGACGGTGGCGGTGACCGCCGCGTAGACGGCGCGGACGGCGGCGCTGGCCTCGAAGGCGGCGGCGGTGATGGAGCCGAGCTCCACGGCCGCGCGCTGGTCGAGCCGGACCGGGCCGGGCTCGGCGAGGTCGAGGCCGCGTTCGGTGGCGACGGCGGCGCAGAGCTCCTCGGTGAGGAGGACCTGGGCGACCCAGCGGGTGAGTTGGCGGTCCTCGGGGCTGCCGGGTGCGGGCAGGGCGGAGGTGCGCGGGCCGGAGCGCAGGGCGGCCAGGCGGCGGTCGAGGCCGGTGCGGGGGATCGGGCGGCCGTCGAGCAGACCGAGGATGTTCACGGGGTCACCACCACCTCGACGGTGGGGGCGTACTGGCAACGGCCGTACCACATCACCTTGGTGACGGCCCAGAAGGTGCCTGGTGAAGCCCCCGCCGGGGCTCGGACGGTGAAGGCCACCGAGGTCTCGGTACCCGCCGCGACGTGGAAGCCGCGGACCGGGTCGGGCAGCAGCTCCCAGCTGCCCCAGGGGGAGACGAGTTGGAGCTCGCCCCGGATCTCGCCCCGGGTGCGGTTGGCGAGCCGGATCACCAGCTCGGCGCGGCCACCGGGCGCGACCCGGACGGACGACGAGGCGACCTCCACCGTCAGTCCGGTGTCGCGGCCCTCGGTGGCGGTGGTGCCCTTGGTCTGGGACCACTCCTCGGGCGCGGGGCCGGGGGTGGGGAGGGAGACGCCGACGGCCACCGTGGCGACGTCCTCGACGAGTTGGCCGTCGTGCTCGGTCCGGACCGCCACGAAGTAGAGGCCGGGCGCGGCGTCGGCGGGCGGGGTGATGGTGACCGGGAAGCGGACGTGGCCGGAGGCGGTGAGCCGGTACGGGCGGCGGCGCGGGTTGGCCTGCCAGCCGTCGGGGGCGATCACCTCGGCGGTGCCCTCGACCTCGGCGTCCACCAGGTGGGAGGCGAGCACGGCGGAGAACTCGACCGGGGTGCCGTCCGTGACGGGTACCAGGCCGGGGGTCAGGCCGACGGAGACCGGGAGGTAGCCGAGCGGGGCGGGGCCACGGTTGTGCAACCAGTAGCGGGAGTGGACGGGTTGGGCGGTCTCGGCGACCGGGCCGAGCAACGGGCCGCCGGGGGGTGCGGCGGCGGTCGGACGGGCCGTCAGGGTGGCGATCTCGGAGCCGGCCAGGGGGAGCGGGAGGGTGGCCGGGGCGAGTGGGCGTTCCAGCAGGTCGGCGCGGTGCGGCGTGGCGAGGGACAGCGCGCCGGAGAGGGTGGCCTGCCGGCCGAGGCCGGTGGACTCGACCAGGCGGAGGGTGACGCCGGTGACCGACGGGTCGGTGGGGGCGGCCGAGCCGTGGGCGTGGGGGTTGCCGGTCGGTTTGAGGGTGCTCAGCCGTACCTCGCGCTGCGGTTCGACCCGCAGCCAGGAGTGGTGGGCGGGGAGGCTGCCCGGGCGGGGCGGGAGCACGGCGGGGAGGAGTGGGTGGTTGAACTCCTGCCCTTGGGAGGGGAGGTGCAGGGTGCGCCAGTCGCCCTCGCCGGAGACCAGGCTGTAGTCGAAGTGGTGGGTCCAGTGCTGGAGTTGGAAGGAGGAGCCGTCCGGGGCGGTGCGCCGGGGCGGGTCGATCCAGACGCCCGAGGGCCAGCCGGTGCAGGAGCGGAGCAGGGAGAGGTGCAGGGCGCCGGTCGGGTCGACCGCGAAGCCGGGCATGCCCCGGTTCAGCAGGGCCACGGTGTGATCGGTGAGCCGCTCGGCCTCGGGCAGCGGTCCGTCGGGGCTGACGGCCTCGATCACCGCGCCGTCCAGCACAACCCCGGCGGGGTCGGCCAGGATCAGGGCGGGCAGTGCCCGCAGGTCGCGCAGGTCGGCGTTGGGCTGCCAGGCCTCGCGCAGCGGCGCCCGCGCGGGCACCCAGACCCGGCCGTGCACGGCGAGCGCCTTGCGGTGCTCCTCCCCCGCCGACTCCAGCAACTCCCGCGCCACCGGGTTGACTTCGGGACCGCCCAGGACGATCCGGACGTCCGGGAGGTTGGAGTCCACCTCCAGCCAGCCGTAGCGCGCCCAGTCGGCGCCGGCGGTGGTAGCGGTGACTCCGCAGCGGGCCAGGGCGATCACGAACTCCCGTGCCTCGCCCGCTCGTTCGAGCGAGGGGATGACCACCTCGGCCACCCCGACGGCCCGCTCCCCCAGTGCCGAACCGTCCGGGGCGGTGAGCCGCACCCGGGCGGTGGAGCCGAGGCCGAACCAGGTGTTGGCGGGGTTGTCGAGCGTCCACGGCGCCTCGGCCACGTCCACGTCCGGCAGGGCGAAGCCGCGGCCGATCACGGCGTCGGCCACCTCGCTGACCGGCAGGGCGCCGGGCAGGTCGACCGGGAAGCGGACCCGGACCAGCCGGTCGGCTCCCCGGTGGTCGACCACGGTGGTGCGGAAGTCGATCCGGTCCTCGCCCGCCCAGAGGGTGACGGTCTGGCGGTGGGTCAGGCCGTCCACCTCCCCGGTGACCACCAGCCGCTCCCCGAGCGGCCCGGTCTCGCGCCGCACCTCGGCCGGGTGCTCGGCGGAGCCGGTCACGGGGCCCTTGGGCAGCAGGTGCCAGGGGCCCTCGCCGAAGTCCGGGTGCTGCGGGTACTCCTGGTAGACCCTCAGCTCGTTGCCGGTGCGCCCGGCCTGGAGCAGCTCCCGTCCGGACCGAAGGTCGAGGACGCTGCTCAGGGTGCCCCCGCGCGCCGGGTCGGCCGTCACCCGGTAGCGGGCGTTCGCGGCCGTGGCACCCTCCGAGGACGACCAGAGCGGGGCGGCCGCCGGGCCGGGGAGCAGCCGCCAGGAGCGCCACCCGAGCGCCGGGACCTGCTCGGCCCGGAACAGCAGCTCACCGTTCCGGACAGCGGAGGGCAGCTCGACGGCCCCGTCCTCCGTCACCAGCCGCCCGCCCGTCACCCCCGCCGGCAGCGGTACCCGCACCACGCCCGAGCGGTCGAAGGAGAGGGTGTTGGTGACCACCACCGCCAGCCCCTCTCCCCGGGTGTCCACCGCGCCGGTGAGGGCGGCCAGCGCCGCGTCCCGCACCCCGGCGGCCAGGTCGTGGGCCTCCCGCCAGCCGCCCGCCAGGTCCAGGTAGACCTGGTCGGACTCGGAGCCGGTGACGGCGTCGTGGTGCGCGCCGTAGGCGAGGTGGCGCCAGACCTTGTCCAGGGCGGCGGCGGGGTAGCGGCCCAGGCCCTGGAGGGCGGCCAGGGTGGCGAGCTTCTCGGCGTCCAGGGCGGCCGTCTCACCGGCCCGCTGGGCCTGCTTGGTGTCGATGTAGGAGACGTCCTTGCCGGTGTAGACCGGGTTCATGTCCCGGCTCTGCGGGCTCAAGGTCCGCCCGGAGGACGAGAGTTCGGCCCGGACGGCGTCCAGGAAGTCGCGCGGGGTGCCGCAGACGAAGCGTGGCCAGAGGTACTTGCCGGCCCAGGAGCGGTGGATCTCGGTGACCCACTTGTTGGGCGGGGTGTAGTCGGTCCCGACCGGGAGCAGCAGGTTCCTGGTGGCGCCGACCGGCTTGAGCTTGCGGTAGAGCTCGTACACCGCGCGCTCGGCGGTGGCCAGGTCCGGGGAGCTGTCCATCCACCAGCCGGCCGAGTAGTGGTGCGGCATGTAGTGGGTGAGCACGCCCCGGCCCGAGGGCGAGAGCCACTCGAACTCGCTGGGGAACTGCATCACCGTGGCGTCGTCCTTGGCCTCGCGGAAGTTCTTCTGGATCGGGCCCCACTGGTGGAACGGCCCGCGGGCCCAGGCGCTGCCGGTGAGCCCGGCCTCGGCGAGCAGCCCCGGGAACTGCGGGTCGTGGCCGAAGACGTCCAACTGCCAGGCGGTGCGCGGGTCTCCGCCGAGGATGTCGCGCTGGTAGCCGATGCCGTAGAGGATGTTGCGGATGGTGGTCTCGGCGCCGGTGAGGTTGGTGTTGGGCTCGTTGTAGGTGCCGCCGACCAGCTCCACCCGGCCCTCCGCCAGCAGCTGGCGCAGCTCGGAGCGGCGTTCGGGGTGGAGGTCGAAGTAGGGCTTGAGGTAGTCGACTTCGGCCAGTACGAAGCGGTAGTCCGGGTCGCGGAGGGCGAGGTCGAGGTGGGCCTCCATCAGGGCGAAGCCGTTGCGCTCCCAGAGGGGGCGGGTGGTGGCGTCCCCGGCGAGCAGCTCCCAGGGGGAGGTGTAGGCGGCCTGGGTGTTCCACCAGACCGGGTCGTAGTGGAAGTGCGAGACCATGTACATGGTCCAGCCGGGCTCGGCGACCCGCACGGTCACGGTCGTCGTGGCGTCCACGGCCCGTACGGTGACCGGGAGTTCGGTGCCCGGCGGGAAGGCGGTGAGGTCGAGCGGGACCTCGACCGTCCCCGTGCCGGCCGCGGCGCCCTCGACCCCGGGCCCGGTCACGGTGACCACGGCGGCCGGCCCGTCGAGGGTGACCCGCAGGAGCTGGCGCGGGGCCTCGGCGGTACCGGTGAACAGGTCGGTGGACTCGACGGCGGTGATGCTGACCGGCACGGGGCTGGGCACTGGGCTGGTCCTCTCTGTCGTCACCTCGGTACGGACGGGGCGTCAGGAGCCCCAGGCCTCGAACTCGTAGATCCGGGCGGCCGGATCGGTGGTCTGGGTGGGCTTGGTCACCACCAGCCGGACGTACCGGGCGGTGAGGTTGACCGGGTGGGTGGTGGTGCCGGCGGTGTTCCCGGCGACCGTGACGGCGGTGGTCCAGGCGTCGGTGGTGGCGTTGCGGACCTGGACGGTGAAGTCGCGGGTGTTGTAGCTCGTGCTCTCGCCGCCCGCGCTCGCGTGCTTGACCACGAAGCTCGACAGCGGCTTGGCGGCGCCGAGGTCCACCTCCAGCCACTTGCTGCTGGTGAGGGCGCACCACTTGTCGGCGTTGCCGCCGGAGACGCTGCCGTTGACGGCCTTGGCCGGGCCCTCGTTGGCGTTGCAGGTGCCCGAGGCGGTCGCCGGGCGGTTGAGGGCGAGGTTGGTCTGCGGGGTGGTGCCGCTCCAGGTGACCGTGGCGGCGGCCACGCCCGAACGGCCGTACTCGGTGGAGACCGCCTCCATCTCCAGGGTGGTGGTGCTCTCGCTGCCGGCCCGGTCGAGCTTGGGCACGAACAGCGCGTCGTTCGGGGTCGCGCCGAGCAGGGTGCGGCTGCCGTCGGCGTTGCGCCGGTAGACCTCGTAGTGGTGCACGGGGGCGCCGCCGGAGGAGGCCGTCCAGGCGAGGCGGAGGGACTTCTGCGAGGCCGAGACGTCGGTGGAGCCGAGCACGGTCAGGCCCGAGGGCGCCGCGGGGGCGTCCACCGCGCCGTCGTAGACCGCGAGCTGACCCACCTTCACATCGTAGGAGGCGGCGCTGCCGGTGACCTGGAGGCCGAGCTGGGCGATGGTCCGTCCGGCGTAGGCCGACAGGTCCAGGGTCCTGCGCTCCCAGCCGGTGCCGGTGGTGGCGCCGAGGTCGAGCGGGACGAAGGTGGTGGGGGCGTCGGTGAAGGCCACCGCGGCCTTGAGGTTGGCGGCGCCGGCGGTGGGGGTCTTGAGCACCACGGAGAGCTTGGTGTCGGCGGCCACCGGCAGGCGGGTCTGGTAGAGCCGCAGGGTGTTGACGGCGTCCAGGGTGCCGGTGAGGCGCAGCGCGGAGCCGCCCTCGTAGGCGTCGGAGAAGTCGATGGCCGGGGTGAGCTTGGTGCCGGCGGAGGAGACCAGCCAGCGGTAGGTGGGCGGGACGTCCTGGAGCGAGAGGTTGTTCCAGCCGGTCGGGCTCACCTGCTTCCCGGCCGAGTTCCAGAAGTCGCCCTGGCCGGCGTCGAAGGAGGTGACGAAGGGCTTGGCCGTCACCGGGGAGGACTCCGGCACGTAGGTGGCCAGGCCCTTCCAGGACGAGGAGGTGGTGGTGTTGGACGGGTCGCCGTTGGCGCCGTCCCAGTAGCGGGCCTCCCGGGCGTGCGAATCGGCCCGGGAGGTCGAGGAGTTGTAGGTCCACTCGGGGCGGTAGAGGCCGAGCGAGGTGGTGTGCGGCTGCCCGGCGGGAAAGAGCGAGGCCCAGTCCACCGAGGTGTTGTAGCCGTTGGCCTCGGTGTCGATGCCGGAGTAGAGCTCGTACTCGTTGCGGCCGAGCGAACGGGCCAGGTTCTTGGAGGAGTTGAGACCCGAGGAGCTCCAGTTGAAGTTCAGGAACATCGAGTCGGAGGTGCGCTGGGCGCCCTCCTGGAGGAAGGCGTCGTTGGCCGAGGTGAGGGCGTTCTGCCAGCTCACCGAGCCGCCCTCGGTCATCGCGTCGTACCACATGAAGTCGACCGCGCCCTTGGACTTGGCGTAGCGCATCGCGTTGCGGACCTCACCCGCCAGGGCCGAATCGCCGCCGCCGGTCTCCTGGTTGACGAACCATCCGTCGAAGCCGTACTGCTGGGCGACCTGCACCAGCTTGTCGGCGACGGGGTAGCTCGAGCCGGACTTCTGGACGAAGTCCCGCACCCACTGGAGCTGGCCGCCGTAGGCGGCGGGCGGGAAGAAGACGGTGCCGTAGACCTTCACGCCGTTGCGGTGGGCGGCGTCGATCACGGTGGAGTTGGGGGCCAGGATCAGGCCCTCGGAGGCGGAGCCGCCCCAGAAGACCAGGGTGTCGACGTACTGCCAGTGGCTGAAGGCGTAGTAGTTCGGGCTGGCGGAGCCCTGGGAGGGGTTGTTGGAGGTGGGGCCGAAGGAGACCAGCGAGACCACCTTGCCCTCGCCCGCCCTGGCGTTCGGGTTGGCCTTCAACTGCGGGTCGGAGACCCGGGGTTGGAGCGGCACCTTGGAGCGGTTGAAGCGGGCGTCCGGGTCGGTGGCCGGGTCCCAGTTCAGGATGGTGCTCGGGTGCCAGTAGGAGGCGTAGGGCTGGTTCCCGGCGGCGGCCGCCACCGGGGCGGCTACGGCTGACGGTACGGCCAGCGCGGCGGTGCCGAGAGCGGCGCTGAGCAGCAGGGGCAGCAGGGTTCGTCTCATCCGAGTGCTCCGATCCGGCGCGGGGGGCGCCGAGAGGGTGGGCTGGTGCGGATGGCGCTGTGGCCCGGGCGTGGCAGAGCACGGCCGGGCTGGGCGGGAACCTAAATCGTTTTAGCTGTCCCTGTCAAGGGCACGTGCCGTGCTCTCCCGGACCACCAGCCGCGGCGTGGGCATCCGGAGCACCACCTGCTGCCCCGGTTCGTCCACGGCCGACAGCAGGGTGCGGGCCACCTGCTCGCCGAGCGCGAAGGTGTCCCGGGTGAGCGCGGTGAGCGCGGGGTGCACCACCCGGGTCAGCACCGAGTCGTCGAAGGAGACCACCGAGAGCTCGCCCGGTACGGGCACCCCCATCTCGGCCGCCACGCCGAGCCCGGCCAGCGCCATCACGTCGCTGTCGTAGACCAGCGCGGTCGGCCGGACGGGCTTGGCCAGCAGCGCCCTGGTGGCCGCCGCGCCCTCGGCGTCGCTGAAGTCGGTGGGCACCGAGACGGCCTCCAGGCCGAGCCGCTTCGCCGCGTCCCGGACGGCCCTGATCCGGCGCTGGGTGTGCTGGAAGGCCGGCAGGCCGGCCAGGTGGGCGATCCGCCGGTGCCCGAGGGCAGCCAGGTAGTCGACGATCGAGAGCATCGCCTCGCGGTCGTCGGCCCAGACGCTGGAGAGCGCGCCGTGACCGCCGGGGCCGCCCAACACCACGGTGGGCAGGGCGAGTTCCTCCAGCACGGCGATCCGCCGGTCCCTGGTCTGCAGGTCCACCACCACCAGGCCGTCCACCCGGTGCTCGGAGGCCCAGCGGCGGTAGACCTCGGTCTCGGCGGCGGTGTCCTCGACCACCATCAGCTCCAGTGCCACCGAGCGGGCGGAGAGCCCGGCCTGAAGGCCCGACAGCAGCTGGGCGAAGAACGGCTCCACCCCGATGGTCCGGGCCGGGCGCGCGATCACCAGGCCGACCGCCCCGGCCCGGGCCCCGCCGAGTGCCCGCGCGGCGCTGTGCGGACGCCAGTTCATCCGCTCCGCCACCCCGAGAATGCGCTGCCTGGTCGCCTCGCTCACCCCCGGCCGCCCGTTGAGCGCGAACGAGACCGCGCCCTTGGAGACCCCCGCCTCGCGGGCGATGTCGGCAATCGTCGGTCTGCCCATCGAACCTGACCTCTCTCTTGACACCGGAGTCTAGCCAGGAGCATGCTCCCGGACGTCACTAGACCGGTTTAGCACCCTCCTCTTCCCACCCCTCGGCAGGACGGACACCGGACCCTCATGAGACGAATCCGTGCGGCACTGGCCACTGCGGTGCTCGCCACCACGGCGCTGACCGGCTGCGGCCTGAGCGACGACAGCAAGAGTGCGGACACCGCCGTCGGCGGCGAGGTCAAGGGCAAGGTCTCGCTCCAGACCTGGGCGTTGAAGCCCAAGTTCACCGACTACGTGCAGCAGGTGATCGACGCCTTCCAGAAGCAGTACCCCGGCACCCAGGTCGAGTGGCTGGACCAGCCGGGTGACGGGTACTCGGACAAGGTGCTCAGCCAGGCGGCGGGCGGCACCCTGCCGGACGTGGTCAACCTCCCGCCCGACTTCGCCCTCCCGCTCGCCAAGCAGGGCCTGCTGCTGGACCTCGCCAAGTCCGACTCCAAACTGGCCGACGACTACGTGGCCGGCGGCATCGACGCCTACCGCTTCCCCGGCCAGGACGGCGCCTACGGCTACCCCTGGTACCTCAACACCGACGTCAACTACTGGAACTCCGAGCTGCTCGCCAAGTACGGGCTGGACCCGGCCAAGCTGCCCACCAACCTGGACGAACTCATCGCCCAGGCAAGGGTGTTCAAGCAGAAGGCGGGCGCCGACGCCTATCTGATGAGCCGCAAGCCCGGTCTCGGCGACCTGGCGGACGCGGGCGTGCCGATCCTGGCCGCCGACGGGAAGAGCTTCACCTTCAACACCCCGCAGGCCGCCGCGCTGCTGGACAAGTACCGGGCCGCCTTCAAGGAGGGCCTGCTGCCGCGCGACGTGCTGACCGACAAGTACGCGGGCAACTCCAAGCTCTTCACCGCCGGCACCGTCGCCTGGACCACCGGCGGCGGGAACCTGATCACCTCGCTGGCCGGCGACAACCCCACGCTCGCGCCCAAGGTGGTGCCGTCCGCCGCCTTCGGCACCCCGCCGCTCTACGTCCAGGGCGTCTCGGTCGCGAAGTCCGTCAAGAACGCCCCGGCCGCGATCGCGCTGGCCCGCTGGGTCACCAGCCCGGAGAACCAGGCCAAGTTCGCCCACCTGACCAGCGTCTTCCCCTCCACCAAGGCCTCCGCCGGAGACCCGTTCTTCGCCAAGAGCGACGGCAGCAACGCGAGC
The DNA here is from genome assembly GCF_055584905.1 of Kitasatospora sp. NPDC088742. NCBI lineage: Bacteria > Bacillati > Actinomycetota > Actinomycetes > Kitasatosporales > Streptomycetaceae > Kitasatospora > Kitasatospora sp. NPDC088742. Next base: position 23,255 of record NZ_JBVJLD010000035.1, read on the forward strand.
GACGCCAAGGTGATCGCCTTCTCCTCGCTCGCCAAGGCCAAGATGCTCCAGCCCGTCCAGGTGCAGGACGCGATGAGCGACGTCATCAACCAGCAGATCGCCCTCGCGATCAACGGGGACACCACCTCCCAGGCCGCCCTGGACACCGCCGTGGCCCGCTGCAACCAGCTGCTGAAGAACTGACGCGCCCTCGCAGACGCACCCCCAGGCCGGCGGAGCCGGGCCGCACCCCCAATGCACCCCCGGCTCCGCCACCCCCTCCTCCGGCCCAGGAAAGGACAGGAAAGGATCGGATGACCCACCGCCGCTGGTTCACCCCCTGGCTGCTGGCCGGCCCCGCCGTGATCTGGCTGGCGGTCTTCAACCTCTGGCCCACCCTCAACACGGTGGTGCTCTCCTTCACCAACGCCAAGCCGCTCGGCGGCGGGCACTTCACCGGCCTCGCCAACTACCAACGCGCATTCAGCGACGAGCAGTTGGCCGACGCGCTGGTGAACAGCATCGTCTACCTGCTGGTCTGCCTCCCCCTCCTCACCCTGCTCCCGCTGCTGCTCGCCCTGCTGGTGCAGCGCCGCCTCCCCGGCATCACCTTCTTCCGCACCGCCTTCTACACCCCGGTGATCGCCTCCGCCGTGGTGGTCGCGCTGATCTGGGGCTGGGTGCTGGACGACCGGGGCGTGGTCAACGGCCTGGCCCAGCAGCTCGGGGTGGTCACCGCCCCCGTGCCCTTCCTCACCGACCGCTGGCTGCTGCTGCTCAGCGCCGTCGCCCTGACGGTCTGGAAGGGCCTCGGGTACTACATGGTCATCTACCTCTCCGCCCTGGCCAACGTCGGCCGCGAGCTGCACGAGGCGGCCGCCGTGGACGGGGCCTCCACGCTGCGCCGGTTCTGGCACGTCACCCTGCCCGGCGTGCGGCCGACCATGCTGCTGGTCTCCGTGCTGATCTCGGTCTCCGCCCTGCGGGTCTTCTCCGAGCTCTACGTGCTCTCCAACGGCACCGGCGGCCCGGGCGGGCGCGACATGTCCGTGGTGATGCTCATCCAGATGTACAGCCGCGGCTTCACCGGCCACCTCGGCTACGCCTCCGCGCTCAGCCTGCTGCTCTTCGCCGTCACGCTGGCGCCGATGCTGCTGCTCGCCCGGCTCAACCGGAAGGCGGGATGACCACCGTGCGCACCCGACGCGGCTTCAACTCCCCTTCCCCGTCCGGCAACACCGTCCGCTACGCACTGCTGCTCCTGGTGCTCCTGCTGACCGTCGGCCCGTTCCTCTGGCAGCTCTCCACCTCGCTCAAGGGCCCGGCCGAGGACATCTACACCCGCACCCCGGACTTCCTCCCCCAGCACCCGACCCTGGCCAACTACCGGGCCGTCGCCGACACCATCCCGGTCTGGACCTACGCCGCCAACTCCCTGCTGGTGGCCGCCGTCGCGGTGTTCGGCAACGCGGTCGGCGCCACCCTGGCCGGCTTCGCGCTGGCCCGGCTGCGCTTCCGCGGCGCCCGGCTGCTGCTCGGCCTCTTCCTGGCCACCCTGGTCCTGCCGGGCGAGGTCACCATCGTCTCCCAGTACGTCACCGTGCGCGGCCTCGGCCTGGCCGACAGCCTGCTCGGGGTGGCCCTGCCGGGCGCGCTGGCGATGCTCAACGTGCTGCTGATGCGCACCGCCTTCGCCGCCGTGCCACCGGAGTTGGACGCGGCCGCGCTGGTGGACGGCGCCACCGTCCGGCAGCGGCTGTGGCACGTCGGGCTGCCGAACGTGCGCGGGATGCTCAGCGTGGTGGTGATCTTCACCTTCATCGGCGCCTGGGACGACTTCCTCTGGCCGCTGATCGTGCTCAACGACCCGCAGAAGTACACCCTCACCGTCGGGCTCCAGTACCTGAACGGGACCTTCAGCGCCAACCCCCGGCTGATCGCCGCCGGGACCATGATCGCTTTCCTCCCGATCGTCGTCGTCTTCGCCACCCTCCAGCGGTTCTTCTTCCGCGGGGTCGAGGAAGGAGCTGTGAAAGGTTGACCAGGTCAACTGCCGTCCCGCGCTTCGGCGTCAACTACACACCGAGCGAGGGCTGGTTCCACCACTGGCTGGACTACGACCCCGGCGCCGTCCGGGCCGACCTGGACTCGATCGCCGCGCTCGGGCTGGACCACCTGCGGGTCTTCCCGCTCTGGCCGCTCTTCCAGCCCAACCGCACCCTGATCCGCCCGCGCGCCGTCGAGCAGCTGGCCGACCTGGCCGACGCGGCGGCCGAACGCGGGCTGGACGTGGCGGTGGACGGCCTCCAGGGTCACCTGTCCAGCTTCGACTTCCTCCCCGCCTGGACCCAGACCTGGCACCGGCGGAACATCTTCACCGACCCGGAGGTGACGGCCGCCCAGGAGGAGTACCTGCGCACCCTGGCCACCGCGCTGGCCGACCGGCCGAACTTCCTCGGCATGACGGTGGGCAACGAGATCAACCAGTTCTCCTCCGGCCCGCACCCCGACCCCGATCTGATCACCCCTCAGCAGGCCGAGGACTGGCTGACCCGGATGCTGGCCGCCTGCGAGCGCGGCGCCCCGGGGAAGCTGCACGTGCACGCCGAGTACGACGCGGCGTACTACCAGGACGACCACCCGTTCACACCCGGCCAGTCCGCCCGGATCGGCGGCGCCACCGCCGTGCACTCCTGGGTCTTCAACGGCACCGCCCAGCTCCACGGCCCGGACGCGCCGGCCACCACCGGCCACGCCGCCTACCTGGTCGAGCTGGCCAAGGCCTGGGCGGACGACCCCGCCCGGCCGGTCTGGCTCCAGGAGGTCGGCGCCCCGGCCCCGCACGTCCCGCCGGAGCAGGCCGACCGCTTCACCGCCGCCACGGTGGCGGCCGTGCTGGACTGCCCGGACCTGTGGGGCGTCACCTGGTGGTGCTCCCACGACGTCAGCCGCTCGCTCGCCGACTTCCCCGAACTCGAGTACACACTGGGCCTGTTGACCAACGACCGACGCCCCAAGCCGGCCGGTCTCGCGCTGGCCGCGGCGGTGGCCGAGGCCCGGGCCGGCCGGCGTCCGCCGGCCCCGCGCACCACCGCCCTGGTACTGGACGTGGGCGGTGAGCGGGAGGCGCCCAAGCGCTCGGTCTGCGCCCCCGGCGGGCCGTACTTCGAGGCCTTCGCCCGGCTGGCCGCCGACGGCGCCCGCCCTGCCGCCGTCCTGCTCGAACACGCCGAGGACGAGGCCTACTTGGCCTCGCGCGGCATCACCGAGATCCTCACTGTCGACGACATCCGCTGACCCGGAACGCCAACCCCAGGGAGCCCTCACCCCATGCACGACGACCGCAGCCTTGTCGAAGCCCGGCTCAAGCGCGTCCTGGAGGAGCGCGTCCGCCCGGCGGTGTACCCCGAGAGCGTGCCACTGACCGCCGGGATCTGGACCGCCCCGGACGAACCGGTGCCGGTGGCCGAGGGGATCGCCGCACCCCGCACCCTGGTGGCCGCCGGTGACCGCTGGGGCGCCCCCTGGGGCACCAGCTGGCTGACCGTCAGCGGTACCGTCCCGGCGGCCTGGGCGGGCCGCACCGTCGAGGCGCTGATCGACCTGGGCTTCGACGCCAACATGCCGGGCTTCCAGTGCGAGGGCCTGGTCTACCGGCCGGACGGCACACCGGTGAAGGGCCTCAACCCGCGCAACCAGTGGGTCAGGATCGCCGACCCGGCGGTCGGCGGTGAGGAGGTGCTGCTGCACGTCGAGGCCGCCTCCAACCCGGTGATCCTGGACTACCACCCCTTCCTGCCCACCGAGTTGGGCGAGAAGGCGACGGCCGGCACCGAGCCGCAGTACCGGCTCGCCCGGCTGGACCTGGCCGTCTTCGACCGTGGTGTGCACGAGCTGGTGCTCGACCTGGAGGTGCTCGGCGAGCTGATGGCCGAGCTGCCGGTGGAGGGAGCCCGCCGCTGGGAGGTCCTGCGGGCGGTCGAGCGGGCGCTGGACGCGCTCGACCTCCAGGACGTCAACTCCACTGCCGCCGCTGCCCGTTCGGAGCTGGCCGGGGTACTCGCCGCGCCCGCCGAGCCCTCCGCCCACCTGATCAGCGCCGTCGGCCACGCGCACATCGACTCGGCCTGGCTCTGGCCGCTGCGCGAGACGGTGCGCAAGGTCGCCCGCACCACCGCCAACATGACCGCCCTGCTGGAGGACGAGCCCGAGTTCGTCTACACCATGTCCCAGGCCCAGCAGTACGCCTGGATCAAGGAGCACCGCCCCGAGGTCTACGCCCGGGTGAAGAAGGCGGTGGCCGAGGGCCGCTTCGTCCCGGCCGGGGGCATGTGGGTGGAGTCGGACACCAACATGCCCGGCTCGGAGGCGATGGCCCGTCAGTTCGTCCACGGCAAGCGGTTCTTCCTCGACGAGTTCGGCGTCGAGAACGAGGAGGCCTGGCTGCCGGACACCTTCGGCTTCGCAGCCGGCCTGCCGCAGATCATCAAGGCGGCCGGCTCCAAGTGGCTGCTCACCCAGAAGATCTCCTGGAGCCAGGTCAACAAGTTCCCGCACCACACCTTTCTGTGGGAGGGCCTGGACGGCACCCGGATCTTCACCCACTTCCCGCCCGTCGACACCTACAACTGCTCCATGCTCGGACGCGAAATCGCCCACGCCGCAAGGAACTTCAAGGACAAGGGCCGGGCCAGGCACTCCATCGCCCCGACCGGCTGGGGCGACGGCGGAGGCGGCAGCACCCGCGAGATGGTCGGCAAGGCGGCCCGGCTGCGCGACCTGGAGGGCTCGCCCAAGGTCCGCTGGGAGCGGCCCGCCGAGTTCTTCGCCAAGGCCGAGGCCGAGTACCCGGCCCCGCCGGTCTGGGTCGGCGAGCTCTACCTCGAACTGCACCGCGCCACCCTGACCAGCCAGGCCCGCACCAAGCAGGGCAACCGGCGCAGCGAGCACCTGCTGCACGAGGCCGAGCTGTGGGCCGCCACCGCCGCCGTCCGGGCCGGATTCCCTTACCCCTACGAGGAGTTGGACCGGATCTGGAAGACGGTGCTGCTGCACCAGTTCCACGACATCCTGCCCGGTTCCTCGATCGCCTGGGTGCACCGGGAGGCCGAGGCGACGTACTCGGCGGTGGCCGCCGAGCTGACCGGGATCATCGAGGGGGCGCTCGCCGCGCTGGCCGGTGAGGGCTCGGCGTCGCTGGTCTTCAACGCCGCGCCGCACGTCCGCTCGGGCGTGCCGGCCGGGGCCGGCGGCGTGGCCGCGGCGGCCTCGGGCTGCTCGGTGACGGAGCGGGAGGGCGGCGGCTTCCGGCTGGCCAACGGGCTGGTGACGGTGGAGGTGGACGGGCGCGGCCTGGTCGTCTCGGTGCTGGACGAGGCCACCGGCCGGGAGGCGGTGGCGCCCGGCGCGGCGGCCAATCTGCTCCAACTCCACCCGGACTTCCCGAACATGTGGGACGCCTGGGACGTGGACCAGTTCTACCGCAACACCGGCACCGACCTCACCATGGTGGACGCGCTGGAGGTCGGCGTTGACTCCCCCGCTGCCGTCTCCGTCTCTGTCCGCCGCTCGTTCGGCTCCTCCACGGTGGCGCAGACCCTCACCCTGACCGCCGGGGCCCGGCGGCTCGACCTGGACACCGAGGTGGACTGGCACGAGACGGAGAAGTTCCTCAAGGCCGCCTTCCCGCTCGACCTGCACACCGAGCGGTACGCCGCCGAGACCCAGTTCGGCCACCTGTACCGGCCCACCCACACCAACACCAGCTGGGAGGCCGCCAAGTTCGAGGCCTGCAACCACCGCTTCCTGCACCTCGGCGAACCGGACTGGGGCGTGGCCCTGGTCACCGCCTCCACCTACGGCCACGACGTCACCCGCACGGTCCGGCCGGAGGACCACGGCACCACGACCACCGTCCGGGTCTCCCTGCTGCGCGCCCCGCGCTTCCCCGACCCGCACACCGACCAGGGGCTGCACCACTTCCACCACGCACTGGCGCCGGGCGCGACGGTGGGCGACGCGGTCCGCGAGGGGTACCGGATCAACCTGCCGGAGCGGCGGGTGACGGGCGCGGCGGCCGAGGTGGCGCCGCTGGTGACGGTCGATCAGGAGTCGGTGGTCCTCAGCGCCGTGAAGCTGGCGGACGACGGCAGCGGCGACGTGGTGGTCCGTCTCTACGAGGCCCACGGCGCCCGCGCCACCGCCCGCCTGACGGCCGGCTTCCCGCTGGCGGGGGCCCGGACCTGCGACCTGCTGGAACGGCCGACCGGCGAGGCGGCCGCCGCCGGTGACGTGGTCGAACTGCGCCTGCGCCCCTTCGAGTTGGTGACCTTGCGCCTGAGCCGCTGACCCGCTCCGGCTCAGGCGGCAGGGCAGCGCCCCAGGGGCGCGAGGAACTGCGCGCGGGGGAACGGCAGCACGTGCAACTGGCTCGCCTGCCCCGGTCTAACACTGGTCCGCCGCCCGGACTCGCGCAGTTCCTCGCGCCCCTTGCCGCCCTTCGGGCGGCCCCGCGTAGGTCGCGGCGACGTCACGGACCTGAGTGCGGAGCCAGGCGTGGGTGCCGTCGAGTTCGTACCGCGGGTGCCAGGCCATCGCGATCGGGAGGTCGGGGAGGTCGAGCGGGATCGGGAAGGTACGCAGCCCCAGCCCCCCGACCGTCCGCTCGCAGAGGCGTTCGGGGACCATGCCGACCAGGTCGGTCTCGCGGAGCAGGAGCAGGGCGGCGGCGAAGGTGGGGACGGTGGCGGCGACCGTGCGGGACAGGCCGGCGTCGGCCAGGGCGTGGTCGAGGGGGCCGGTCAGGCGGCCGCGTCGGGAGACCGAGAGGTGGCGGGCGGCGGCAAGGCGACGCGCCGTGACCCGGCCGGTGGCCAGGGGGTGACCGTCACGGACCACGCCGACCAGGCGGTCCGTCAGCAGGGGCTCCACCCTGGTCTCCGGCGGGGCGTCGGCGATCACGCCGATCTCCAGTGCGACCTCGCCCCGCCGCAGCAGGTCACTGTCGTTCGAGGGCTCCGCCAGGAACCGCAGGGTGAGGCCGGGGGCCAGCCGCCCGACCGAGGCGAGCAGGCCGGCCCCCAGCGAGTGCACGATCTCGTCGTGGGCGAGCAGGGTGTGACTGCCCGTCAGGGTGACCGGGTCGGGTGCCCCGTCCGGGGCGAACAGGGACTGCGCCTCGGCCAGCACCCCGTGCACCCGCGCGCGCAGCGCCACCGCCCGGGGCGTGGGCACCATCGCGCGCCCGGAGCGGACCAGCACCGGATCGCCCAGGGCCCTGCGCAGCCGTCCGAGGGTGCGGCTCATGGCCGGCACCGAGAGGTGCAGCCGCTCGGCGGCGCCGGTCACGCTCTCCTCCTCCAGCAGCGCGTCCAGCGCCACCAGCAGGTTCAGGTCCAGCTCGGCCATCCCGTCCCACCTCTCCCGATTGCGTCCAACGCAACTCACCCTTGCCATCTTTGCACTTGAACGCAACTGTCCGGACTTCCTAGCCTGGGGCCATGCCACCCCGACTCGTCCAGGAACCAGGGCCATCCGTGCCCCCCGCCACCACCCACCGGCCGCGCCGCGTGCTCGCGCTGCTCTGCGCCTGCGTGGTGCTGACCATCGCGATGGTCGCCGCCATCAACCTGGCCGTGCCGCCGATCGCGGCCAGTCCGCTGCACCCCGACGCGACCCAGCTGCTCTGGATCGTCGACTCCTACGTCATCGTCTTCGCCGGCCTGCTGATACCGGCCGGGGTCGCAGGTGACCACTACGGACACAAGCGCACCATGCTCTCCGGCCTGGCCGTCTTCGCCCTCGGCGCGCTGCTCTGCGCGGCCTCCTCCTCGGTCGGGCCGCTGATCGCCGGCCGCGCCGTGATGGGAGCGGGAGCGGCCCTGATCCTGCCCGCCACCCTCTCGGTCATCGTGCACGTCTTCCCGCCCGCCGAGCGCCCGCAGGCCATCGCCACCTGGGCCTCGATGACCGGCCTGGCCGGGGTGCTGGGCAACGTCGGCGGCGGTGTGCTGCTCCAACTGCTGCCCTGGCAGTCGCTGTTCTGGGCCGCCGCGCCGATCGCCCTGCTGCTGCTCGCCCTGGTCGCGGTCGTCGTCCCGGTCACCCCGTTGCGCGGAACCCGGCAGGACCCGGTGGGCAGCGTGCTGCTGGTGCTCGGTTTCGTCGCCCTGCTGCACGGGGTGATCGAGGGCCCGGCGCAGGGCTGGGGCTCGCCCGCGGTGCTGCTCAGCCTGGCCGCCGCGGTGCTGCTGCTGGCCGGCTTCACCTGGTACGAACTCCGGTGCGCGCACCCGATGCTGGACCCGCGGCTGTTCCGCGTTCCGGCAATCCGGGCCGGTGCGCTGGGGATCGGCGCGGTCTTCTTCGGGATGTTCGCCCTCTTCTACGTGAACGCGCAGTACCTCCAGCAGGTGAAGGGCTTCTCGGTGCTGGCCACCGGCTTCGGCGTGCTGCCGCTGGCGGTCGGCATGCTGGTGGTCTCCCGGCGGGCCGCCGCGCTGGCCGCCCGCTTCGGCAAGCTGACGGTGGTCGTCAACGGCTTCGGCTTCCTGCTGGCCGGGCTGCTACTGCTCTCCACCGCCGGCCCGGCCACGCCCTACCCGCTCTATGCCGTCCACATGACCCTGATGGCCTGCGGCGCGGGCCTGGCGACCCCGCCGCTGTCGGCCGGGATCATGGCCGCGCTGCCGCCGCGGCAGGCCGGTCTGGGCTCCGGGATCAACAGCTCCACCCGGGAGTTGGGCAGCGCGCTCGGGGTGGCGGTGGTCGGCACCGCGATCTCCACCGGGCCGCTGAGCGAGGGCCTGGCCGGGGGCTACCGGGTGGTGGCCGCCGTGGTGCTGGTGCTCGGCCTGGCCTGCCTCTCCCAGCTGCGCCGCTGACCTGTCCCGGACGGACGGACGCCCGCGCACGCGCCCTTCACCGGGCCCGGCGCGGGTGCAGCCGTGCGCCCCCGAAGTACTCTGCTACCGGTCCGACCATGTTGTTTTACTCATTCTTGACGCACCGTCAAGAATCTGAGAGGGACTCGATGTTCCGTCGTCCCGTCCTCCTGCGGCAGGACCTCGCCGCCTCCCTGGTCGTCTTCCTGGTGGCCCTCCCCCTCTGCGTCGGCGTGGCCGTGGCCTCCGGCGTCCCCGCCGAACTCGGCCTGCTCACCGGCATCGTTGGCGGACTGCTGACCGGCCTGCTGCCCGGCAGCAGCCTCCAGGTCTCCGGCCCCGCCGCCGGCCTCACCGTCCTGGTGCTGGAAGCCGTCCGCACCTTCGGCCTGGCCGCCCTCGGCGTGCTCACGCTCGCCGCCGGAGTTCTCCAACTCACCATGGGAGCCCTGCGGTTGGGCCGCGCCTTCCGGGCCATCTCGGTGGCCGTGGTGCAGGGCATGCTGGCCGGGATCGGCCTGGTGCTGATCTCCGGGCAGCTCTACGCCCTCACCGACACCCGGGCCCCGGGCCACGGTCTGGCCAACCTGGCCGGCCTGCCCCGGCTGCTGGCCGCCTCCGCCGCCTCCCCGGGCGCCCTCACCGCCGCCGCGCTCGGCTGCGGCACCGTCTCCGTCCTGCTGCTCTGGCCGCACCTGCCGCCGCGCTTCCAGCTGGTGCCCGCCCCGCTGGCCGCCGTCGCGCTCGCCGCGCTGACCGCCTGGGCGCTCGGCCTGGACGTGGCCCGGGTCCGGGTCTCCGGCCTGCTGGACGCCGTCCACCCGCCCGGGGCGGCGGAGTTCGCCCTGCTCGGCCGGCTCGACGTGCTCGGCACGGTGCTGGCCTTCGCGCTGATCGCCTCCGCCGAAAGCCTGTTCAGCGCCGCCGCCGTCGACCGCCTGCACGACGGCCCGCGCACCCGCTACGACACCGAACTCCTCGCCCAGGGCGCCGGCAACACCGTCTGCGGCCTGCTCGGCGCCCTCCCGATGACCGCCGTCATCGTCCGCAGCGCCGCCAACGTCCAGGCCGGCGCCCGCACCAAGGCCTCCCGCGTCCTGCACGGCCTCTGGCTGCTGCTCTTCGCCGCCCTGCTCCCCGCCGCCCTCACGCTGATCCCACTGGCCGCCCTGGCCGGGGTCCTGGTACACGCCGGAGCCAAGCTGCTGCCGGTCAAGTCGCTGGTCCAGCTGTGGCGTTCGCACCGGGGCGAGGCCGTGGTGCTCGTCGTCACCGCGCTCGCGGTGCTGGCCACCAACCTCTTCGAGGGCGTCCTGCTCGGCCTGCTCCTCGCCGTCCTCAAGGCGGCCTGGGAGACCTCCCACCTCCACCTGTCCGTCACCGACCACAGCGACGGCAGCGTCACCCTGCGCCTCGCCGGGAACGCCACCTTCCTCCGCCTCCCCCGCCTGCTGGAGACCCTCGAACGCCTCCCCACCGACCGCCCCGTCCACCTCGACCTCACCGGCCTGCGCCACCTCGACCACGCCTGCCGCACCGCCCTGGCCCCCTGGACGGACAAGTCACTGGACGATCACCTGACCGCGCGTTAGCTTGCCCGACGTGGACACGATCATCTTCAACGACGGCACCCCGACCGCCCTGCCGCTGGACGTCCGGTGGATACACGGCTCGGAATCCTCCAAGCACAACACCGACCCGGACATCCAGGTGTACGCGTACGACGAGCACACCCTGATCCTCCGTCAGAACAAGGCGGTCCACTTCGAGGCCCCCTTCCTCTTCCTGCTCTTCGGGGCCGAGCGCGCCGTCCTGATCGACACCGGCGCCACCGCCTCCCCCGAGTACTTCCCGCTGCGCGCCACCGTGGACGGCCTGATCGACCGGTGGCTCGCCGCCCACCCCCGCGAGGGCTACCGGCTGCTCGTCCTGCACACCCACGGACACGGCGACCACAAGGCGGGCGACCCGCAGTTCGCCGACCGGCCGGACACCGAGCTCGTCCAGGCCGACCGCGACTCGGCCTTCGCCTTCCTCGGCCTCACCGAGGACCCCACCGCCACCGTCCCGCTAAACCTCGGCGGCGGCCGGGTGCTGAACTGCTTCGCCATCCCCGGCCACCACGCCGCCTCGGTCGCCTTCCACGACCCGCACACCGGCATCCTGCTCACCGGCGACACCGTCTACCCCGGCCGCCTCTACGTCGAGGACTGGGAGGCCTTCACCCACTCCGTCGACCGCCTGATCGCCTTCGCCGAGGCCAACCCCGTCACCCATGTGCTCGGCTGCCACATCGAGATGACCGCCACCCCGGGCGTCGAGCACCGCTACTTCGCCACCTACCAGCCCGACGAGCACGTGCTCGAACTCACCGTCGACCACCTCCACCAGATCCGCGCCGCGATCGAGGAGATCGGCGACAAGCCCGGGGAGTACCCCTACCCGGACTTCGCCATCCACCGCTGAGCCGGGACCGGACATCCTGCTTCCGGGACGCCGAGGGGCCGAGCCGTCCAAGAGGTCCGACCGGACTTCGTCAACTCGCCCACCGCGCCCCGGAGGCCGCCGGTCCGCCCGTCCCGCCGTGCCACCATGCCCAGACCAACGACCGGGGCGGCTCCCGGACCACCCGGGGCCGCCCGCACCGGCACAGGGGGTTCGGACATGGTGAGCAGCACGGCTATGGGCGCGGGCAAGGGCACAAGCGCGGCTACCGCCGGCGGCGCGGGCAAGGGGACCGCGGCGGGCGGCGGCGCCGGGACCAGCTGGGGCACCTCCGCGGACGGCGGCAGCTGGGAGCTGGCGGTCCGTCAGCCGGCCGCCGCCCTGCGCGGGCAGGTGCTGGAGTACCGCGGCTACCGGATGGACCTGCGCCACCCGCGCCGCCGGCTCGAAGTGCCCACCGCCGTGGTCACCATGGTGCTCGGCTTCGACGGCCCGATGCGGCTGACCGACGCCGTCGACCCCGCCAACACCGCCTCGTTCACCTCCCTCATCGGCGGCATGCGGCGCACCGGCACCATCGGCGAGCACGACGGACGGCTGCACGGCCTCGCCGTCTCGATGACCCCGCGCACCGCGTTCGGCGTCTTCGGCCCGGCTCTCGGCGACCTCACCAACCAGTGGGTCGACCCGGCCGAGGCCCTCGGCCACCACACCTTCCAGCAGCTGCTGGAGCAGCTCTTCGAGGCCCCCGGCTGGGACGCCCGGGCCCGGGTGATGGACACCTTCCTGCTCTCCCGGCTGGCCGGCAGCCGTCCCTCCACCTGCGCCGTCGACTGGGCTTGGCGCGAACTCCGGCGCACCAACGGCCAGTTGGCCGTCAAGGAGCTCGCGGACACCATCGGCTGGAGCCGCCGCCGTCTGGAGACCGCCTTCCGCGAACAGGTCGGCCTGCCGCCCAAGGGCTGCGCCCGGGTGCTCCGGCTCCAGCACGCCCTACGCGAGTACCGCGACTCCACCGACCGCGACGGCGCCCGGATCGCCACCCACTGCGGCTACTTCGACCAGGCCCACCTGGTCCGGGAGTTCCGCGCCACGCTCGGCTGTACGCCCTCCCAGTTCTTCGCGCACCGCCGCCACCAGCTCGGCGCCGAGCCCGCCGACCGCCTCACCGGCGAGGTCACCACCGCCCTGCTCCCCAACGGGGACCGTGCACCGGTCGGTTGACGTTCCGTCAGCCTGGTTTCACGAGCAAGGGTTCACGAGCAAGGGTTCGCATTTTTACAAGCACCGTCCGCGCATCCCGGGAGAGGGTTGGCCCCGGAACCGAGCGGCTCCGCCCACGCCCTTCGAGAACGGACTGTCATGCGCCTGCCGAACCTCGCCGCCGCCGAGCTGCTCGCCCTGACCGCGATCGGCGCCGGCGCCGGCACCGCCCACGCCAAGCCCAGCTGCCCGGACGCCTACGCCCGCCTCTACAGCGACCCCGGCCTCACCGGCGTCAAGCGGACCGAATTCAACAGCCGGCCGAACTGGACGAGCATCACCTACGACGGCACCGAGATCCCGCTCCACCGGGGCGGCGCGCCCACCAACGTCAGCAGCCTGGACAACTCGGACCGGGTCAAACCGATCGCGGTCTACTACAACTCCGGCTGGACCGGCCCCTGTTTCACCGTCGCCGTCCACGGCCAGGCCTCCGACTTCGCCCGGATCCTTCTGGCCGAGGGCCGGAGCGTCGACGACAGCACGAACTCGCACCGCTTCGGCGTCATCTGCGGCGCGGTCTACAACTTCTGACCGACCGTCACCACCGTCACCACCTGACGGCGGCACCCGGAGCGGGGCACGGGCAAGGTGCCCCGCCCCAGGTTCCGCCCGACCGTACCGGAGAAGGGCCCTTCCATGCACCGCCGCTCCGCGGTACTCCTCCTGTTCCTCCCCCTGCTGACCACCGCCTGCGCCCGGTCGACGCCCCCCGAGCCTCCCGACCCGTCCGCCGCGTCCGCCGCTCCCGCCGTGGCCGAGGTCCGTTCTGACGCCGACATCCGGCTGCCGTTCGACGCGAACCTGCTGACCCCCACCCAGCAGCGGACGGTGATCCTCGCCGAGCAGCGCCTCGCCCGGGGCTGCATGCCCCGCTTCGGCTTCGACTGGGACGCCCCCGCGCCCGCGTCCGTCCCGGACACCCCGGCCAACGCCCGCCGCTACGGCGTCCTGGACCAGGCCACCGCCGTCCTGGACCGACCCTGACCATCTGTCCCATCGGGGGCGGTCGTCGCCCCGGCCCACCGCGGCCGGGGCGACGACCGACGCACCACCGTCACCGGACGCCGGAGCTTGCACGGTGGGGCCGCGGCGGATGCGAGAACGTCATGGAAATGCCTCCTGCCGGTAACTCGGGTTTCCCCGGGGGCATGTCATGCTCTCGCCTGACATGACGTCAACACGCGTAGATCGCCGGGGCCGCAGGGCCGGCGCCGGGGCCGCGTGCAGTCTCCTCCGGGAAGGGACAGCACCATGTCCGTTGCACACAGAGGTAGTTGGAAGGCGATCGCGGCCGGTGTGACCGCGCTCCTGGTCGGCCTCACCCTGCCGGGCGTCACCGCCTCCCCCGCCAGTGCGACCACGACCGCGTACGACAGTACGTACTACAAGAACGCGGTCGGCAAGAGCGGCAGCAGCCTGAAGTCCGCGCTGCACGGCATCATCTCCACGGGCACCAGCAAGATCTCCTACGACGCGGTCTGGAACGCGCTCAAGGTGACCGACCAGGACCCGAACAACTCCGCCAACGTGGTGCTGCTCTACAGCGGCGTCTCGCGCAGCAAGTCCCTGAACGGCGGCGACGTCGGCGACTGGAACCGCGAGCACGTGTGGGCCCAGTCGCACGGGAACTTCGGGACCTCGGCCGGCCCCGGCACCGACCTGCACCACCTGCGGGCGGCCGACGTCCAGGTCAACAGCACCCGGGGCAACAAGGACTTCGACCAGGGCGGCAGCCCGGTCAGCGGCGCCCCCGGCAGCTACACCGACGGCGACTCCTTCGAGCCGCGCGACGCCGACAAGGGCGACGTGGCCCGGATGATCCTCTACATGGCCGTCCGCTACGAGGGTGACGACGCCTTCCCCGACCTGGAGGCCAACGACCTGATCAACGGCAGCGTCCGCTTCCACGGCCGGCTCTCGGTGCTCAAGCAGTGGAACCAGCAGGACCCGCCGAGCCCCTTCGAGGAGCGCCGCAACCAGGTCATCTTCGACAGCTACCAGAAGAACCGGAACCCCTTCATCGACCACCCGGAGTGGGTCAACCTGATCTGGTAACTGCCTTGGCAGGCAAGGTGGTTCGCGACCCCGGCAGCCTTCCCACCCCCGTGGGGCAGGCGGCCGGGGCCGCCGCTCTCAGCCCCGCCAGGCGGGGGATCCGGCCATCGCCACCAGCTGGTCGAGGCTCAGTACCTCGCGCCCGTCCAGCGCCGGCAGGTCCGGCCAGGCGCCCGGGAGCGACTGGTTGAGGCTGACCCGGGTACCGTCGGCGTGCAGGGCCTCGACGGACCAGGCCTTCGCCGGGGCGGTCTCGTCCGAGTTGTCGTTGACCCGCCGGGCGATCACCGCGGTGCCGTCGACGGTATGGGTCAACTGGCCCGGCAGGGCGCCGGATTCGAAGGCCTGGGCGGTGATCTGGTTGCGCAGGTGAACGGTCAGGCTGAGCTGCGTCTGCCGGCCGTTGCCGGTCAGCGTGATCAGCTGGTCGCCGTTGCCGAAGCGCCCCTCGGCGGCCTTGCCGGTCACCCCCTGGGGCAGCAGCGCGAGGCCGGTGGCGGCGATCCGGTCGGCCGGCATCCCCTGGAAGGCCGACTTGGGGTAGCCCGGAACGGCCAGCGCACTGAACACCGGGTCCCACTCGGGACTGGTGGCGAGCGCGGTCAGCTGGGCCACCGTCAGGGAGGCCTCCGGATCGTGCCCGGAGACGTCCAGCCGGACCCGGCGGCCCTCCCGGTCGGTGGTCTGGAGGACGATGCTCTTCCGGCCGCCCTCGACGCTCCGGTCCTCGGTGCGCTGCACCAGCACGATCGCCCCGTCGGCACCCTCGGTGCGGCTGCAGAGCGACGTCTGATCGCCCGCCGCGCACTCGGTGCCCGGGGTGTCGGCGTCCACCGGGAGCGGCATCCGCTCGGTGGTCAGCGAGAACTGCAGCGGCCCGTGGCCGACGTCCAGCATCAGCGCGACCATCGGACCGACCGAGCCGAACCCCCGCGTCCCGATCCCGGCCCCGTGGATCCCGGTCACCGCATCGGGCGGCAGCAGCGAACGCACCGTCCGCTCCATGAAGGCGGCCGAGATCGGCTGGTCGTCGGCCGGCCCCACCGTGTCGCCCCCCGGCAGCAGCGCCACGGTGGTCAGCGCGGCGGCGGCCACGGCCGCGCAGACGCCCAGCCGGAGCGAACGGCGACGGCGGCGCAGCACCCGGCCGCGCACGGCGGCACCGGTGGCCAGGGCGGCCGGCTCGGTCCGCGGGGCCAGGTCGGCGGCGCCCCGCAGCGCCAGGGTGAACTCGTCCTCGTACGACATCACTTGGCCCTCCTCGGGCGTGGTTCGGGCCGGGCGGCGGGCAGGTGGAAGAAGAGGCGGGAGGAGAGCTGAAGGGCCGTCACCTGACGGCCAGTTCCGTGAGGTCGGTGCCGAGCACCCCGCGCAGGCGCTCCAGCGCCCGGGCACTGCGGGTGCGCACCGCTCCGGAGCGGAGCCTGAGCACGGCCGCCGTCTCCTCCACGCTGCGGTCCTCCCAGAACCGCAGCACCAGCACCGCCCGGTCCTGCGGGGCGAGCCTGCCCAGGGCCTCCAGCAGGGTGATCCGCAGCGCCGGGTCCGCCTCGCTGGACGGGGTCTCGCGGATGGTGTCGGTGACGTGCTCGCCGCTGCTGCGCCGCCGCTTGTGCGTCAGGAAGGCGTTGACCAGCGTGGTCTGCGCGTAGGCGGCCGGGTTCTCCAGCCGGGCGACCTTGCGCCACTTCACGTACATCCGCCCGAGCGCCTCCTGGGCCAGGTCCTCGGCCAGGTGGGCGTCGCCGCCGGTGAGCAGGAACGCCGTCCTCACCAGGTGCGGCCCTCGCCCGGCGGCGAACTCCAGGAAGTCCAGGGGCCGGTCCTGGGCCGTCTCGTCTGTGGTCGTGTCCCTCATGCCACTCCAACGCGATGGGACCGCGATCGTGTCACACCCCCGTTCGAGGTTTTTCCGGTGACGGCCCCCACGAAGCGGGGCGGCGGAGGCACTTAGAGTTAGCCAAGGCAAACCTAAGCAGAGGGCGGGGAGCAGGATGGCGGACGGACACGAGGACGGGCGGCGCCCGCACGGCGAGCTGGCCGGGAAGGTGCTGACGGCGCTCTGGGCCGCCGAGCAGCCGCTGACCCCGCGTCAGGTCCGGTCGGCGGTCGGGCCCGAGCTGGCCCGGACGACGGTCGCGACGATCCTGGCCCGGCTCCACGACCAGGGGAAGGTGGTGCGCTCGCGCGCCGCCGTCCGGGGCTTCGCCTACGCGGCGGCGGACGACGCGGCCGGGCTGGCGGCGGGCCGGATGCGCCGCGAACTGGACCGCGAGGCGCAGCGGGGGCTGGTGCTCGAACGGTTCGTCTCCTCCCTCCCGGCGGAGGACGAGGACGTGCTGCGCCGCCTGCTGCTCGCGGACACGGCAGATCCGGCGCGGTCCGACCAGGCGGTCCGACCGGGCGGTCTCGTCGACGACATCGATGTAGACCGCGGTGGCGACCTGCCCGTAAGGTGAGGGTGGTTCACTTCACGGGCCGTCGCGCGCGGCCCCGACCGGGGGTGACGTTCTCCCCCCGCGGCGATGGGATGCAGTGTGTACGACAGGCGGAGCGGCGCCTCCAACCCCACCGAGCGGACCGTCCGCCTGCTCGCCCAGGCGGCCCGGGCCATGGACACCATGCTGACCGCACGCCTGGCCGGGCGCGGGCTGACCCCCCTGCACCAGGGCGTGTTGGAGGCCCTGACCGAGCTCGGCCCGCACGGCCTGCCCGACCTCGCCGACCACCTGGCCGCCGACGAGCCCGAGCTCTCCGCCGTGGTCGACGACCTGGCCGCCGAGGGGCTGGTGGAGGTCCTCGTGGTGCACGTCGGCGGACGCCGGCAGGTGGTCACCGTCACCGAGGCGGGCACGGCCGCCGCCGCGGCCGGCGGCGGCGACGAGCAGGACGTCCAGGACGTCCTGCTGGCCTCCCTCACCCGGGGCGAGCGGACCCAGCTCCACTACATGCTCCGGCAGGTCTGCGCCTCGGCGGCCCGGGGGTCAGCCCGCCAGGCGGCCTCCTGAGGCCTCCCGCCGCGCCCGGGGGTCCGGCGGCGGCCCCGGCAGCGGTTCCGGCAGCGGTCCCTGACGGCGGGTCACGGCGAGGACGGCGCTTCCCAGGGCCAGCCAGCCGGCTGCGAGGAGCCAGCCGCCGAGGACGTCCAGCGGCCAGTGCACCCCGAGGTACACCCGGCTGAGGCCGATCATCACGGCGAACAGCGCGGCCGCCGCGACCGCGGCCCGGGCCGCGCGCGGACGGGTGCGGGCCACCGCGAGGGCCAGCAGCCCCGCGCTGACCGTGGCCGTGAAGGCATGGCCGGACGGGAAGGCGTACCCGGAGGCGGTGAAGGCCCAGTCCGCGACCGGCGGCCGGGGGCGGGCGAAGGCGCGCATCAGCCCCTGGCGCAGCAGTTGACCCACCGCCAGCCAGAGCAGCGGGGCCACCAGCGCCGGCACCAGGGGCCTGGACCACAGCCAGCCGCTGCCCCGGACCCAGCCCCGGACCGTGACCAGCCCGGCGGCCAGCGCGAGCAGGTAGGGCACCGGCCCGGTGCCGAACCAGGTCACCGCGACGACCGTCGCCCGTAGGCCGGGCGGACGGTGGGCCGCCGACCACTCGACGGCGGCCAGCTCGGGGGCGAACGGCGCCCAGCCGTTCCGCGCCACCAGCACGGCGACCAGCGCGAACGCCGTCCACGCGCAGACCACCACCGGGAGCCACCGACCCGCCCCCGCGGCCCTCATCCGCTCCGCTGCCTTCACGGTCGTCACGCCGCCAGCCATCGGCGCAGCGTTCCCGCCCGGGCCCGCCGCACCAGCGGGCCGACCCGCCCGGCGAGGGCGGTCAGGCCGAGCCCGGCGGCGGTGCCGAGCACGGCGCCCAGCGCGACGTCGTGCGGGTAGTGGACGCCGACCAGCACCCGGGAGAGCCCCATCAGCACGGCCAGCACCAGCGCCACCCCTCCGATCCGGCGGTCGACCCACCACAGGGCGGCCGCCCCCGCGAAGACGATCACGGTGTGGTTGCTCGGCAGCGACCAGTCGCCGGCGGCCGGGCAGGTCTCCAGGGTCGGGCCCGCGTCGAGCACCTGACAGGGGCGGGGTTCGACGAGGACCGACTTCAGGAGGGTGTCGGCGGCGAACACCACCGTGACCACCAGCGGCACCGCGAGCGCCCGCGCCATCGTGGCGTCCGCCCCGGACCGGGCCCGCCACCAGCCCCAGAGCATCAGGACGGCCAGCAGCACCAGCCCGTAGGCGGAGAAGGCGGCGACCGCGTGCTGGAGCGGCAGCGGCAACTGCTGGGCCCAGTGGTCGGCCCGCAGGTACAGCCCGCCGTCCAGGCCCCGGCCGTCCACCGCGAGGGCAACCGCTCCGTGGCCGTCCACCGCGAGGGCGGCGCCGGGGTGCGGCACTCCCACCGGCTCGTTCATGAGGACCACCCCGGGTTCCCTGACCGGTCCGGGTTCCGTACCCGGACGACAGGACCAGCATGGCCGCCCGGTGCTGAAGATCCGCTGAAGACCCGGACGACACCTCGGTTCCTCACCCCCGCGACCTGGCAGGCTGGGGGCATGCGGGTACTGGTGGTGGAGGACGAGCAGCGGCTGGCGCTGGCGATCAGGCACGGGCTGACCGCCGAGGGCTTCACCGTGGACGTGGTGCATGACGGGCTGTCAGGCCTGGCCCGGGCCACCGAGCACCCGTACGACGTGATCCTGCTGGACATCATGCTGCCCGGCCTCAACGGCTACCGGGTCTGCTCCCGGCTGCGGGCGGCCGGCTGCGACGCCGGGATCCTGATGCTGACCGCCAAGGACGGCGAGTGGGACGAGGCCGAGGCCCTCGACACCGGGGCGGACGACTACCTCTCCAAGCCGTTCTCCTTCGTCGTGCTGGTCGCCCGGCTCAACGCGCTGGCCCGCCGGATCGGCAGCCGGGCGCCCCGGCGCAGCGTGCTCGGCGACCTGGTGATCGACTCCGCCGCCCGCACCTGCGAGCGGGGCGGGACGCCGATCGCCCTGACGCCCCGTGAGTTCGCCCTGCTGGACCACCTGGCCCGGCGGGCCGGTGAGGCGGTCTCCAAGCGGCAGATCCTGGAGGAGGTCTGGGACACCGGGCCGGACGGCGACCCCAACACGGTCGAGGTCCACATCAGCTCCCTGCGCCGCAAGATCGACGCCCCGTTCGGCCGCGCGGCCGTACAGACCGTCCGGGGCGCGGGCTACCGGCTGGCGGCGGACGGTGGCTGAGCCCCGGCCGGCCGGCCTGCTCCGCCACCCACGGGTGGCCGCGCTGCTCCGGCACCCCCGGCTGGCCGCCGTACTCCGCCATCCCCGCGTGGCCGGGCCGCTGCGCCGCCTGGAGCCGCGCTCGGTCCGTACCCGCACCACCGCCGCGGCCTGCCTCGCCGTCGCCCTCGTCCTGCTCGCGGCCTGCGGCGGTGTGCTGCTCCTGCTGCACGTCAACCTCGAACGCGGCATCGAGAACGCCGTCCGCGAACAGGCCCAGGTGGTCGCCCGCCAGGCCGAGGCCGGGCAGCTGACCTCACCGCTGCCGCTGGACCACGGCACCGACTTCATCCAGGTGGTCGCCGCCGACGGCTCGGTCCTGGCGGCCAGTCAGAACCTGCTGGGCCGCCCCGCCCTGGCCCCCGACGAGGACGGCCGGTACGACCTCGGCGCGCCGGGCGACGAGGACCACCAGCGGGTCAGCACCCTGACCGCCGACACCCCGTCAGGTCCGGTCACCCTCCACGTCGGCGCCTCGCTGCGGACCGCCGACACCGCCGAGGACCTCACCACCGCCGCGCTGGCCGCCCTCAGCGCCCTCCTGCTGGCCACCGTCGCCGTGCTCACCTGGCGCACCACCGGCCGCGCGCTGCGCCCGGTCGAGGCGATCCGCGCCGAGGTGGCCGCGATCGGCGAGCGCGACCTCACCCACCGGGTGCCCGATCCGCGCAGCGACGACGAGATCGCCCGCCTGGCCCGCACCATGAACGCCATGCTGGACCGCCTGGAGTCCGCCGGGGAGCGCCAGCGCCGCTTCATCGCCGACGCCTCGCACGAGCTGCGCAGCCCGCTCGCCGTGCTGCGCACCCAGTTGGAGGTCGCCCACACCCACCCCGACCCGGCCGTCCGGGCGGAGATGGTCGAGGGCGCGCTCCAGGACACCGACCGCCTCCAGGCCCTGGCCGGCGACCTACTCCTGCTGGCCCGCCTCGACGGCGCCGGCGGCCCCCGTCCGGACCAGTCGTTCGACCTCGCCCGGCTGGTCCGCGCCACCGTCCGGGGCCGGGGGCGCGAGTCCCGTCCCGTCCACGTCGACGCCCCGGAGCAACTGCCCGTCCGGGGGAACCCGCAGTGGCTCGGCCGGCTGCTCACCAACCTCCTGGACAACGCCCAGCGCCACGCCGCCCACCGGGTGACCGTCCGCCTCCACGCCGACCCGTCCGGCGGCGCCGTCCTCCTGGACGTCGCCAACGACGGCCCGCCGGTCGCCCCCGAGGACCGCGAGCGGATCTTCGAACGGTTCACCCGCCTCGACGACGCCCGCAGCCGTGACGACGGCGGCAGCGGCCTGGGCCTGGCCATCGCCCGCGAGATCGCCGCCCGGCACGGGGGGACGCTGGCGGTCGTGGGCGACGCTTCCGCGGGCGGGCCGGGCACCTGCTTCCGGCTCGTCCTGCCCCACTGAGCCGGACGGGGCGTCCGACGGGGTCACCCGGTTCCGACCGGGTCCGACGGGGTCCGACGGAGCGTCAGGAGGGCGCGTCAGCCGAGGAGATGGTCGGTGACCTGCCGGCCGTCGCCGGTGTAGTAGCCCGCGATGCTCTCCAGCCAGCGCTCCCCGGACACCCGTCCGGTGCCGGCGGGGTCGAGCTCGGCGAAGGTGGCCTCGGCGCGGGCCGCCGCGAAGCCGGTGGCCACCATGCAGGCCACGTACCGCTCCCGCTCCACCCAGCCGTCGCCGTCCCGGTCGGCCGCGTGTACCAGCGCCTCGGCGTACGGGCGGACGTAGCGGTCGAAGGCCGCCCGGTCGTGCACCACGGCCGTGTACTCCTCGAGGTCCACGACCCCGTCGCCGTTGCTGTCGGCGTGCTCGTACAGCCCCTGCCAGTACGTCAGGTACGCCGCCCGCACCCGCCGGGCCTCGGCCGTCCCGGGCTCGATCCCGCTGGCCGCGATCACCCGGTCGGCCAGCAGCTCGAAGTCGCCCCGCTCCAGCACCCCGCTGTCGTTCGCGTCCAACAGACCGAAGCGGAATCGGGCACGGTCCTGCGAAGCACCCACGGTCGCACTCCCTCACACGGACGGACAGGCTCGCACGGAGGCTACCTGGCCACCGCCCCCTCAGCCACACCGACTCACCCTCCCGAACGGCGGCCGCGACCTGCCGCGAACGCGTTCGTTACGATCGGCGGATGAGAGAGCCGAGGAGCCGCCGGGAGCGCCCCGCCAAGCCCGCCCTGTCGCGGCGGTGGATCGTGGAGACCGCCGTACGGATCATGCGCGCCGAGGGGCTGGAGAAGGTGACCATGCGCCGGCTGGCGCAGGAGCTGGACACCGGCCCGGCCTCGCTCTACGTCTACGTGGCCAATACCGCCGAGCTGCACGCGGCCGTGCTGGACGACCTGCTCGGCACGGTCGACCTGACGGCCCCCGGGGCCGAAGAGGGCGACTGGCACGGGCAGCTGACGGAGGTTCTGCTCGCGTACGCCCTGGCCCTGTTCGAACATCCGCAGCTGGCCCGCTCCGCGCTGGTGGCCCGGCCGAGCGGGGAGAACTACCTCCGCCTGGTCGAGCGCGTGCTCGCCCTGCTGGCACGCAGCGGCGCGCCCACCGCACAGGTGGCCTGGGGCGCCGACATCCTGCTCCAGCAGGCCACCGCCGCGGCCGCCGAACACTCCACCCGGGCGGGTGACCCGGCCGGGCAGCGGGACTGGGACGCGCTGACCCACGCCCTGGAGACCGCCGACCCGGCCACCCACCCGGCGATCCGGGCCCACATGCCCGCCCTGCTCGGCGGTGCCGGGGCCCGGCTGGCCTGGTCCGTCCGCGCCCTGATCAACGGCGTCACCAGCACCCCGGTCCCGCCCCCGCACGGCTGAGCCACCGCTCCCCTCGGGCGGGCGGTGCTTCGCCGTGCGCGCTGACGAACTTGTTCGCCACGAACATGTTCGTTACCGTGGAGGAGTCAGCCCGCATCCCACCGAGGAGGCCACCATGAGCACCCACGTCCCCGTCGCGATCATCGGCGCGGGCCTCGGCGGCCTGGTCGCCGCCCGGGTCCTGCACGTCCACGGCATCGAGGCCGCGGTCTTCGACCTGGAGGAGTCGGCCACGGCCCGCACCCAGGGCGGAATGCTGGACATCCACGAGGAGAACGGCCAACGGGCGCTGCGCGCGGCCGGCCTGCACGAGGAGTTCCTGGCGCTGGTCCACCCGGGCGGCGAGGCCATGCGGCTGGTCGGCCCGGACGGCACCGTGCACGTCGAGGCCGAGGACGACGGCACCGGCGGCCGCCCCGAGGTCGACCGGGGCGACCTGCGCCGGCTGCTGCTCGGCTCGCTCCCCGAGGGCACCGTCCGCTGGGGGCACAAGGTGACCGGCGCCCGCCCGCTCGGCGAGGGCCGCCACGAGCTGGCCTTCGCCGACGGCCCGGCCGTCACCACCGACCTGCTGGTCGGCGCGGACGGCGCCTGGTCCCGGATCCGGCCGCTGCTCTCCGACGCCGTCCCCGCCTACACCGGCATCTCCTTCGTGGAGGCCGGCCTGCGGGACGCCGACCTCCGCCACCCGGGCAGCGCGGCCCTGCTCGGTGGCGGCTTCTTCCTCTCCCTCGGCTCCGGCCGCGGCTTCCTCGGCCACCGGGAGACCGACGGCGGCCTGCACGTCTACACCGCGCTGCGGACTGACGAAGGCTGGCTGGACACCGTCGACTTCACCGACACCCCGGCCGCCAAGGCCGCCGTCCTCGCCCACTTCGAGGGCTGGCACGAGGGCCTGCGCGCCCTGGTCGCCGAAGCCGACGGCGCCCTGGTGCCGCGCCGCATCCACGCCCTGCCGGTCGGCCACCGCTGGGCCCGCGTCCCCGGCGTCACCCTGCTCGGCGACGCGGCCCACCTGATGTCCCCGTTCGCCGGCGAGGGCGCCAACCTCGCCATGCTGGACGGTGCCGAACTGGCCCTCGCCCTGGCCGCCCACCCGGGTGCCACCGAGGCCGCCCTCACCGCCTACGAGCAGGAACTCTTCCCGCGCGGGGAGGCGTCGGCAGCCGAGTCGGCGGAGAGCCTGGAGACCATGTTCGGCGAGCACGGCCTGGAGCGGACGGCCGCCTTCTTCGCCGGCGCCGACGCCTGACGCCTGCTCAGTTCGGTTGATCCGAAAGCTCCTTGGACCGACCGGCAATTGGGGGGTGGGTGAAGGAGCGCCCGCCGCGTCAGCGGCTGATGCCGGAGTGGGGTGCGTGCCCCGGCGCCGCGACGCCGCCCCCCAATTGCCGGTCGGTCAAAACGGCCCCCGCCGGAACCGGCGGCGGTATTCTGTCCGGCGATCGGTGCCGATGCTGGACAGGGAGACCGGATGGCGGGGTTGGTGACGCTCGAGACGATCGAGCTGGGGGACGGGACGACCGTCCAGGCCGAGGTCATCGGGGAGGTCAACTTCCAGCCCGAGGGCGAGGGTTCGGAGTACGGCGACGTGGGCCTGCGGGACCGCGCGGCGCAGGTCGGATCGGCCGTCGCCCTGACCCTCGACCAGGTGCGCGGCACGGTCCAGGGCATCGGCCGCTGGGCGGCGGAGTCGATCACCCAGGGCGGGGCCGGATCGCCGGACTCCTTCGAGGTCGAGTTCGGGCTCAAACTCGCGGTCAAGTCGGGCCAGTTGCTCGGGATCATCGCGGAGGCCGGCAGCGAGGCCGGGCTGACCGTCCGGCTCTCCTGGGACCTCGCGGCGCGCCGCGAGCGCGCCGCGGCCGCTGGGGACACCGCAGCTGCCGGGGCCGGGGCCGGGCCCGTTCCCGACGCCGGGGAGTGAGCGGAGCCCACCTCGGCGGGGCTCACCTCGGCGGGGCGCACGCCGAGGCCCTGCGCCGCTGCGCGGTCCGGGTCGAGGTCGCGGGCGCCTTCCGGGGCAGCGGATTCCTGGCCGCCCCGGGCCTGGTGGTGTCCTGTGCGCACGTGATCCGGCCCGAACGGGGCGGCGAGGCCGGTGCGGTGGTGGTGCGGCACGGTTCCGAGCAGCACGCCGTCGCCCCGGCCGCGGTGCGCCTCGAACCGGAGGCCCCCGGCGACGGCCCGTTCCACGCGTTCCCCGACCTCGCGCTGCTCACCGTCCCCGCCCTGGCCGGGGCGCCCACCGCCCCGTTGGCGGAGGCGGACGCGGAGCCCGGTGCCTGGCTGACCGCCCTCGGTTTCTCCACCTTCACCCCGTCGGGGGGCGTCGAGCCGGACACCCTGTCACTCCGAGTGGTGGGCCCCTCGGGGCCGTTCGTGCGCGTGCAGGGCTCCGTACAGCCCGGTTTCAGCGGCAGCATGCTGGTCGGTGCGGACGGGCGGGTGGCCGGTGTCCTCAAGGGCAGCCGCTCCTACAAGCAGGACCTGGGCGGCTGGTTCGTCCCGCCGGCGCCGCTGTCCGCCCTGCTCGGCCCCAGGCCCGTTGCCCCGCCCGTTGCCCCGCCCGCTGCTCCGCCTGGCGCGCCGACTGCTGCTCCGCCGACCGACGCCCAGCTGGTCGAGCTGCTGATGGCGTTCCCCGTGACGGCCCGGGCCGACGGCCGCTTCGACCTGCTGGAGGTCATGGGCAGTCACCTCGGCCTGCCGCACTCCTTCGAGGCCGAGGAGCGCTCCGGCCGCCGCGACCACCTCCTCCGCATCGTGCGCCGCTGCCGGCACCACCGGGACGGCCGCTCCGCGCTGCGGGCGCTGTACACCGCGATGGAGGAACTCGCTCCCCACGACGGCGCGTTGGAGGAGCTCCGGACCGTCATCGGACGCGCGGCCGGAAGCGGGGAGGGCAGGTAGGCCGATGGGCGAGGGAGTGCACGGGCGGAGCGCCGGCTGGCCGCAGCGGGCCGACGAGCTGCTGACCGAGATCCTCCTGGGGTTCCAGGGGATGTCGCGGCTGACCTTCCGTCAGGACGTCCTGGAGGCGATGGGCCGCGCGGGAGGCTGCCGGGGCATCGACTCGGACGTCGCGGAGAGCAACGTGTCCCGTACGCACGTGCGCACCATCGTGGCCACCGTCCGCCGCCACCGCGATCCGGCCGCCGCGCTGGAGGCGATGTGCGGCGCGTTCCGCGAGCAGGCGCCCGACGACGGCTCGCTGGCCTGGCTGGAGTTGACCGTCCTGGGGCTCACCCGCGAGTGCGGTCTGCCCGCCGGGACGCTGCTCGGGTTCGTCCGGCTGCTGCGGGCGGTGGCGGCGCAGCCCGCTCCCGAGCAGCTGCGGCGGCACCTGCCGGAGGGGGTCAGCGGCCTCACCCTGCTGCCGGACGGCGCCACCCTGCCGGAGATCGTGCACCGGCTGCTGGACCGGCGCGGCGCCGCCGACCCGGGCCCGGTGCTGCGCTTCCTCGACTCCCTGACCACCGATCCGGATCTCTGCGGCGACCCCCAACTCGTCTCGCTGCGTTCCCTGTTGGAGAAGGCAGGCAGCCCGGGCCGACCGGCCTTCGGCCACCGTCCGAACCGTCTGATCATCCAGATCCGGCTGGACCCCGAGACGCCCGAACACATCGACAACTGCCGCTACCTGCTCCGGGCCTCGTACTACCGACAGCCGCTGACCGGTGGTCAGTTCCGACGGATCGACACCCTCGGCGCCAGCACCTCGCTCGCCAAGGACGAGCTGATCGCCGAGGGGAGCGCCCGGCTGGCGGGCTGGGCGAACCTGCTGACCGAGATGCGGGCCACCGCCAGGAGCCCGGTCCGGATCGAGTTCCTGCTCCCGGCCTCCCTCCTCGGGCACAGCGCCGAGCTCTGGTCGCCCAGCCGCAACGGCCAACGGCTGGGCCACCACTACCCGGTGGTGGTCCGCTCGCTGGACCGCTACACCGATCCCTGGCTGGACCCGGATCCGTGGCGCGAGCGGTGGAAGCACCTGTTCGCGGAGAGCATCGACCAGGACGTGCTGGACCGGATCGAGTGGCCCTCGCTGGTGCCGGACCGGGCCGCCGACCTCCCCGGGTGGCTGGCCGGCCGGCCCACGCTGGCGTGCATGGGGCTGGACACCCCGTACGAGGAGCTGGACCCCCGGGTCCGGCGCGCGGTGGACGACGCGATCTTCATCGACGGCGTGCCGGTCATGCTCTGGCGCCGGATCGCCGGCGACCCGAAGGAGCTGGTCTCCGCCCTGCGCGAGCGCTGCCCGCGGTCCCTGACCCAGCTGCCCGAACTGGTCCACCAGCACCGGAGGACGACCCGGGAGGCGGTGGGCCAGGTGGGCGTCACGCTGCTCTGGGACGACCCCGACTGCGTGGACCCCGACCAGGACGCCCCCTATCCGGGAATGGTGTGACAGATGACGACCGATCACGAGGCGGCAGCGGTGCCCGAGGACTGGTGGATCTACCGGGGCACCGGGATCCCCCATCCCGGCGTCGGCACGCTGCCGCCGGCC
This sequence comes from Kitasatospora sp. NPDC088742, assembly GCF_055584905.1. Taxonomy (NCBI): domain Bacteria; kingdom Bacillati; phylum Actinomycetota; class Actinomycetes; order Kitasatosporales; family Streptomycetaceae; genus Kitasatospora; species Kitasatospora sp. NPDC088742. The sequence goes on from NZ_JBVJLD010000035.1 coordinate 50,486, forward strand.
CCGGCCTGGCGGGCGTTCGGCGAAGGGGTCGAGCGCGCGGGTGAGCTGCCGCTCCCGCCGGAGGGCGACACGACCGGCCTGACCGCCCGCCGGCTGGGCCGCCTCCGGCAGGCGACGGCCTACCAGGCCGACCTGCACGAGGTCCAACTGGTCAACCTGGCACTGCACTTGAGGCGCCCCCTGCTGATCACCGGCAAGCCCGGGGTCGGGAAGTCCACCCTCGCCTACGCGGTCGCCCACGAACTGGGGCTCGGCCCGGTGCTGCGCTGGCCGATCAGCAGCCGCTCCACCCTGAAGGACGGGCTCTACACCTACGACGCCATCGGCCGCCTGCACGAGGCCGGGCTGCGCCTGCCGGAGGACGGGCAGCAGGAGCCGCCCGCGATCGGGCGCTTCCTCCGGCTGGGCCCGCTCGGCACCGCCCTGCTGCCCTGGCGGGTGCCGAGGGTGGTGCTCATCGACGAGATCGACAAGAGCGACATCGACCTGCCGAACGACCTGCTGAACGTCTTCGAGGAGGGCGAGTTCGAGATCCCGGAGCTCCAGCGCCTCGGCCCGGGCGCCCAGGAGGTCACCGTCGCCACCGCCGACCCCGGCCGCCCGGCGGTGGTCCGGGACGGGCAGGTGCGCTGCGCCGACTTCCCCTTGGTGGTGCTGACCAGCAACGGTGAACGGGAGTTCCCTCCGGCCCTGTTGCGGCGCTGCATCCGGCTGGAGATCCAGCCGCCGACCGAGGAACGGCTGGCCGCCATGGTCGCCGCCCACCTCGGGGACGACGGCGGGGACGACCTCGCCGCCGGCTCCCGGCGCACCGCGCTGATCGCCGAGTTCCTGCGCCGGCAGCGGGAGGACGGCGCCGAGCTGGCCAACGACCAGCTGCTCAACGCGCTGCTGATGAGCGAGCGCGGACTGCCCGGGGGCTCGGCCGACGGGCACGACCTGATCCAGGACGTGCTGCTGCGCCCGCTGAACGAGAGCTGAGGCGTGCGGTGACCGAGCGCGATGCCGCGGAGGACGGTGGGGCTGCGGCGCCCGATCCGCGCGACACCCTGCGGCAGGCGCTCGCCGGGCTTCTCGGACCAGTCACTGAGGGCACGTCAGGTTCGCTCCCACTGCCCCAGGACGTGGCGGACGTCCTGTGGATCGCCCGGCTCGCCGGGCTCGCCCCGGTGCCCCCGGACCGGGCGACGGAGCGCCGCGGCGCACCCGGCCGGGGCGCGGCGCCGACTCCGCCCGTACCCCCCGGGCCGGAACCCGTCACCGAACCTGGCGGCCCGGACGCACCGACCGCTCCGCCGAGGACCGAACTGCACCCGCGGCCCGTCGCGGGAACCACCGTGCCGGACGGCGGTCGCGGGGCCGAGGTCGTCCAGGTGACCCGGCCACCCGCCCTCCCGCGCGCGCTCGACCTCGCGCGTGCGCTGCGCCCCCTGCGGCGCCCGCTGCGTGACCCGTCGGGGCGGGTCGAACGGGCCGGGCTCGACGAGGAGGCCACGGCCGACTCGACCGCGGACCTCGGGCTGCTGCTCCCGGTCTGGCGGCAGGAACGCCAACGCCGGTTCTCGGTGGACCTGTTGGTGGACGCCGGGACCACCATGGCGATCTGGCACGGCCTGGCCGGCGAACTCGCGACCCTGCTGGAGCGTCACGGCGCCTTCGCGGACGTGCGGTGCTGGTCGCTGTCCACCGACCAGGAGGTCCCGCGCCTGACGCCCTTCCGCCGCACCGTCCGGGGCACCCGCCCGGCGGACCGCCCCGCCACGGCGGACCCGCACTGGGCCCGGCCGCTCGCGGACCCGCTGGGCCGCCGCATCCTGCTGGTGCTGACCGACGGCGTCGGGCCGGCCTGGTACGGCGAGCAGCTCCCCGGCTTCCTGGGGCGCTCCCTCGGTCACCGTCCGGCCGCCGTGCTCCAGGTCCTCCCCCGGCGGCTCTGGCACCGGACCGCCCTGCGCCCCAAGCCCGTTGAGGGACGGTCAGGCGGCCAGTGGCACTCCGCCCCGGTCATCCGCTCCGACGCCGCCCTGCCCGGCATCCCGCGCGGCCCCCGGGGCAACGCCGCCCGGGCCGCGGTGCGCTGGCTCCCGGTCCTGGAGGTCGACGCCGACTGGCTCGCCCCCTGGGCGGAGGTCGTCGCCGGACGCGCCTCGGGCTGGACCCCGATGCTGGCCACCCCCGTCCGCGGCGCGCCCCGGCCTCAGCCACCTGGGCGCTCCGGCGAGGGGCCGGCGACGGCCGCCGAACGGGTCACCCAGTTCCGGGCCGGCAGCTCCCCCGACGCCTACCGGCTCGCCTGCCACCTCGCGGCGGCGCCACTGAGCCTCCCGGTGATGCGGCTGGTCCAACGCGCCACCCTACCCGGCTCCGGACAGCCCGAGCTCGCCGAGCTCTTCCTCTCCGGCCTGCTGGAGGTCCGGGCGGAGGCCGCCGACCCGGACGAGGTGGTCTACGACTTCCGCGACGGCGTCCGGGAGGAGCTCCTCGCGGAGCTGACCAGGACCGAGTCCGTCCGGGTCCTGGAGGGCATCCTGGCCAAGGTCTCCGGCCAGGTCGCCGCCACCTTCGGCGGGACCCTCGACTTCCGCGCCCTCGCGGCGGCCGCCGGCGCGGACGGTCCGGCGCTGCCGTCCCGGAGCCGGCCGTTCGCGGAGGTCGCGGTCGCGGTGCTGGCCGGGGCGGGCGGTCAACATGCGGCGCTGGCCCGCAAGTTGGGCGCGGCGGTGGCGGCGGGTGAGGCAGCCCCCCTCGTGGCGGAACCGTCTGTCGTCAGCGACCGGCAGCGCGAGCTGGACCTCCTCCTGGACGCCTGCGATCCCACCGTGGCCGAGGTGAGGGGCCGTCATACGACGGTGGTCGTCGAGGCCGCACCGCACACGGGCAAGACCTCGTTGCTCCGGGAGTACGTCCTGCGGCACGGCTCACGCCACTCCCTGGTCCACTGGGTCGACGGAAGCAGCGTCGAATCCCTGGCCGCCGGGTTCGAAGAACTACGGTCCGCGCTGGGTCGGTCGGACCTGCCGTCCCGCTCGATCGGCCACCTCCTGCGCCAGTATCCGGTCTGGCTGATCGTCGTCGACGACCTGGTCCGTGACGAAGCGCTGGCCGGGATCGAGAACGCCTTCGGCCTGGCCGATCCCGGAGCCGGCTGCCTGCTGGTGGCGACGCCCTCGCTGCGCGGCGCCCGGCTTCCCGAGGACGCCGTCGTCATCGGCCTCGACGCCGCGTCACCGGAGGCGGCCGGGCCCTCGGGTACGGAGACCTCGGCCCGCCGTGTGAGGAGCTTCCGGTTCGCCGTACCCGCTGTGGCGCTCGCGGCGGTCCCGGGGGCCGACGGGACGGAGCGGCTCGCCGTCTACGACCGCAGGGGGACGGTGAGGTTCTACGATCCGTCCAACGGCGCCATCGTCGGGGAACCGATCTCGCCGGGGCTCTCCAGCGAGGTGGTCGCCATGGCTGCCGCGCGGTTCCGGCAGAACGGCACGCCGGTGCTCTACTTCCTCGACGCCGACGGTGTGCTCCACCGGTGGGCCCGTGGGGCGAGTACCCGGACGCGGCTGCGGACGAGTACCCCGCAGAGGCCGTCCGCACTGGCCCTTCTCCCCCACACCGACGGAAGCCCGTACCTCTGGACCTTGGCCGAGGACGGTGGCACGGAGCTGAGGGACCCCGTCACCATGGCTCTCGTCCGCACGCTGCCGAAGCTCCCGTACCGCGACGTGCAGACCGCCACCGTGGTCACCTCTGCTGACGGTCCGTCGACCGTCCTCGTCGTCGACACGGCGGGGCAGGTCTTCCGGTGCGACCCGGACGGCACCCGTCGCGCGCCCCTCGGTGCCACCTCACCCGACTCGGTGTGGACGGTGGCCGGCCTCACCACCTCGACGCGCGAGTACACCTTCGCCTCGCTCGACCGCCGGGGCGAGCACCTCCGCATCTGGGAGATCCCGGTCCTTCCGGGCGAGGAGTCCGGCCCGGTCCGAGTGATCGCCGGCCGGTACAGGCTGGTCCGGGAGATCGGCAGGGGCGGAGCGGGCCGGGTCTGGGAAGCGGTGGACGAGCGGGACGGCTCGGTGGTGGCCGTCAAGGTCGGCTTCCGCGCGGCCGAGTGGTACGACACCTCGCGGGTGTGGGCTTTCGCCGATCAGGCCCGCACCCTCCGCACCCTGCGGCACCGCGGGCTGACCACCGTGCTCGACTTCGGTGTCCAGGAGGACAATCCCTACCTCGTGATGGAACTCGTCGAGGGACCGGACCTCCGGAGCACCCTGGCGGCCGGACGGATGCCCCTGGACCGCGTGGTCGCGATCGGACGCGACGTGGCCGCTGCGCTGGACCACCTGCACGGTCACGGCATCGTCCACCGGGACGTGAAGCCCGCCAACATCCTGATCCGGCCGACGGGTGAGGCGGTGCTCTGTGACTTCGGGGTGGACTGGGGAGATCGGCCGGGGCATGCCGGGTCGACCGACGTCGAGTTCTCCCGGATGGAGGAGACTCCCCGCTACACCGCACCCGAGCGGCTGCGAGGCGCGGCACCGAGCCCCGCCGGTGACCTCTACTCCCTGGGGTGCGTGCTGCACGAGATGTTGACCACGCGTCAACTCGGCCCCTCGCGGGGCCCGCTCCTTCAGGTGCCTGATGCGCTTGCGCAGCTCGTCCTGGGCCTGCTGGAGACGGATCCGGACCGACGACCGCGGAGCGCGGCCGAAGTCGCCGAGCGGCTGGCCGCGCCGAGTCTCCTGGCCAAACCCGCTGCGAAGTCCGCGCTGCGCTTCTCACTGCTCGGTCCGGTCCCGGTCCGGCGCGCTGGGGAGCCGCTCGCACTGGACTCTCCCCGGCAGCGGGCGGTCCTGGCGGTCCTGCTGATGAACCTCGACCGTCCGCTCACCACGGACGAGTTGGTGGCGGCCCTCTGGGACGAGCCGCGCCCGCCGACCGCGACCGCCTCGCTGATGGCCACTCTGGAGAGCCTGCGCGGGGTCCTGAACGCCGGAGCCGGAACACCGGACGTCCTGCCCCCACCGGTCGAGGGCCTGCACCTGCTCCGCGTGCCGGAGGAATCGTTGGATGTGGTGCTGTTCGAACGGTGGCTCGACCAGGCCGAGCAGGCCGTTCGGAACGGGGATTCGTACGGCGCCAGTCGGTATGCCCTGGATGCCCTCGGCCTGTGGACCGAGGAGGCGCTCCCCGGTGTCGCCGGAGCCTGGGCGGACGCACATCGGAACCGGCTGGAGGGACGCCTCGTCCGCGCACGGGAGCTGTCGACCGGAGGGAGGCCGGGGCCCAGGGAGGACACCGCCGACGCCCCCACCTACGAGCAGGTGAGCGACGCGGCGCCCGAAGGTGTGCGCTTCTCCGTACTGGGGCCGCTGAAAGCCTGGCGGGACGGCGAATCCCTCTCCCTCGGACCTCCGAAGCAGCGGGCCGTGCTCGCCATGCTCCTGCTCAACTCCGGGCGGACGGTGGGCTTCCAGCAGCTGGTGGACGGCGTCTGGGGAGACCAACCGCCCGTTCGGGCCGTCTCGACGGTTCACCTCTACGTGTCACGCCTTCGCAGGATCATCGATCCCCCCGACGGCCACCAGGAGCCCCGCCTGCTGGAGGGCACCGCGAGCGGCTACCGGCTGTCGGCCGAAGTGGGCCTGGAGGAATTCGAGAACCGGATGGCTGCGGCCGACTCCGCAGACAGGGCCGGCGACCTTCAGGGCGCGCTGCGCTTCCTGGCGTCCGCGCTGTCACTGTGGGAGGGGATCCCGCTCGACGGTGTCCCGGGACCGTACGCCGAGCTGAAACGTGCGGAACTGATCGGACGTCACGTCACGGCGGCAGAGCAGCTGTTCAGGATTTCACTGGACCTCGGCCGACATGAGGAGACCGCGTCGGAACTCTCCCGGTACACCGCCGTCCACCCGTTGCGGGAGCGGCTGCGCGTGCTCCAGATGCTCGCGCTCGACCGCTGCGGGCGTCCGCAGGAGGCGCTCAGCGTCTACCGGGCCGCCCGGCGGCAGCTGGTCGAGGAGCTCGGGGTCGAGCCCGGCCCGGAGCTCACCGCGCTCTACCACCGGATCGACGCCCACGACCTCAGCCTCCGGTCGGGCAGCGTGGAGGAGACGCTGGCACGGCTGAGTGCCATCGCGCCCGTTCCGCCCCGCGCGGACGACGGGCTCCCGGCGGTGCTGGACGTCCTGGCCCTGCCCCAGGACTCCGACTCCTCGGCGAACGGCCTGGTCTTCGGCGTCGCACCGGGCCTCGAACCGGTGTCCGTCGACCTCGAGACCGATCCGCTGTTCGTGGTGTTCGGCGAGAGCGAGTCCGGCAAGACGGCGCTGCTGCGCCTGCTGATCAAACAGATCACCGAGCGGTACACCCCGGACCAGGCCGGCTTCGTGGTCTGCGACTTCCGCCGCTCGCTGCTCGGGGCGGTCCCGTCGGAGTACCTGGTGGAGTACGCGGCCGCCGCTCCGGCGGTCTCCCCGATCGTGGAGCAGCTGCGCCACACCCTCGCCGACCGCTTCCCCGGCCCGGACGTCACCCCGGAGCAGCTGCGCGACCGCAGTTGGTACACCGACCCGGACATCTTCGTGATCGTGGACGACTACGAGCTGGTCGCCACCTCCTCGGGCAACCCGATGGCGCCGCTGGCCGAGTTCCTCCCGTTCGCCCGGGACATCGGCCTGCGCATGATCATCGCACGTCACTCCGGCGGCGCGGCCCGCTCGCTGTTCGAACCGTTCATGCAGCGGATGCGCGAGTTCGGCGCCTCGGGCCTGCTGCTCTCCGGGGACGAGCGGGAGGGTTACCTCCTGCGCTCCGTGAAGCCCCGTCAGCTCCCACCCGGGCGGGGCGTCTTCGTGACGCGCCGCAACCCCGACGGAGTCCTGGTCCAGACGGCCTGGCTGCCGCCCGCCGAGGAGGGCCCCGCCGCCGAGCGGTCGGACGGCTGAGCACGACCGGGCTCGTTCGAACGGGTGACCGGCTGGCGTGGCGCGGTGGTGACGGGCGGGGGCCGTCCGATGGTCGGACGTACCGACCATGAGACGAGTTGATGATGCGTCATTCCCACCGCGCGGCCCTCCTGCCGGCCGCCGTCCTGCTCGCGTCCGCCGCAGCCTGCGCCGGGCCCGCCCCGCAGCAGAGCGCCCAGCCGGTGCCCGTACCGACCCCCGCCGCACCCGCCGCACCCGCCGCACAGACCGCACCCGCCGACGGGCGGCGGCCGTTCACCCTGGTGGCCTCCGGTGACGTGCTGCCGCACGCCTCGATCATCCGCCAGGCCCAGGCCGACGCCGGGGGCACCGGCTACGACTTCTCCAAGATGCTGGCCGGGGTCAAACCGGTGGTCTCCGCCGCCGACCTGGCGATCTGTCACATGGAGACGGTGTACGGCGCGGAGGGCGGGCCGTTCACCGGGTACCCGACCTTCAAGTCCCCGCCCGAGGTGGCCCGCGCGCTGCGCGACACCGGCTACGACTCCTGTTCCACCGCCTCCAACCACACCCTGGACGCGGGCGCCGCCGGGATCGACCGCACGCTGGGCGCGATGGACGCGGTCGGTCTCCGGCACGCGGGCTCGGCCCGGACCGAGGAGGAGCGGGCCCGGCCCGCGCTGCTCTCGGCCGGCGGCGCCACGGTGGCCCAACTCGCGTACACCTACGACACCAACGGCATCCCGTTCCCCGAGGGGCGCCCCTGGGCGGTCAACCTGATCGACCGCGACCGGATCGTCGCCGACGCCCGGGCCGCCCGCCGGGCCGGGGCCGACGTGGTGGTGGTCAGCGTGCACTGGGGCACCGAGTGGCAGGACGATCCCAACGAGCAACAGCTCACCCTGGCCAAGGAGTTGACGGCCTCGACGACCGACGGGCGGCGCGACGTCGACCTGATCATCGGCACCCACGCCCACATCCCGCAGGCCTACGAACAGGTCAACGGCACCTGGGTGGTCTACGGCATGGGCGACCAGCTGGCCGGCGACATGTACAACTACTCCAACGAGTTCGACCCCCGGGGCAACCAGAGCTCGATCGCCCGCTTCACCTTCTCCCCGCCCACCGGGCCGAACCGCCCGTGGTCCGTCACCAAGGCCGAGTTCGTCCCGCAACTGACGGACCTGAGCACCAACCGGGTCCTCGACCTCGCCGAGGCCGTCCGGCAGAACCCGGCCCGGCAGGACTGGGCCAAGGCCCTGGACCACATCCGCACCGTGGTCCTCAGCCGGGGCGCGGCCGAGGCCGGTCTGACCACGGCCCCTTGAACGTGCCCGTCTCAGGCCGGGCGGACGACGCGGAGGGTGGTGGCCAGGCGGTCGGGGTGGCCGGGGGTGGCCACCAGGGGGCGGCCGATCCGGCCGGTCTCCACGCAGACGAAGCCCCGGTAGCCCTCGTCGGCGAGGTCGGTCATCTCCTTGGAGAGGCGGGCACCGGGGTTCCAGACCACCACGTCGCTGTGGCCGGTGTGGTGGACCTCGATCGTGCGGCCGAGCCCGGCGTCGTCGACCGGGGTGAGGTCCGCCGGAGCGGTGTAGGTGCGGTCCACCCGCTCGTCCAGGACCACCGACCCGGGGCCCTGGCCGTCGCCCTCCGCGACCCGGTCGTGGAAGTCGGCGCCCAGGCCGGAGACCGCCGTCCGGTCGGCGGCGCCCACGTGCAGGTAGGTGTGCAGGGCGGCGGTGCTCTCGTGCTCGCCGGCCACCTCCAGCTCCACGGTGCACTCCCGGCCCAGCCGGATCCGCACCGTGGCGGTGAAGGCGTGCGGCCAGAGCGCCAAGGTCCGCTCGCCCTCGCTCAGGGTGAGGGTCAGCTCGACGCCCTCCGCCGTCTCCTCGGTGCCGGCCGGCTCCCACTCCACCACCCGGGCGAAGCCGTGCGAGGGCGAGCCCGCCGGGCCGAACCACGGCCAGCAGACCGGCACCCCGCCGCGGATCGCCACGCCCTCGGTCCATGACGACTCGTCACTGACCCACACCACCGGCTGCTCACCGCTCGGCTGCCAGGTCACCAGCTGCGCGCCCTGGAGGCTCACCACGGCCCGGCCCACCGGGTGGTCGACCACCACCACCGGGATCGCGCCCTTCTGGCGGAGCGTCACGGACGGGGACAGGTCCTGCAGGACGGGGAGGGCGAGGAAGCTCTCGGGCACGGTGGGGTCCTTCGCGGAGGCGGGCGGAGCGGCTCGGGTCATTATCGCCGCTCCGCCCGCCCACCCACTCAGCGCAGGGCCGTTCCGCTCGGGGCGGTACCGCTCAGGGCAGGTCGAACGGGAGGTCGAGGCCGTCGAGGGCGTGGGCGCAGCGGCAGGTGCGCTCGGCCGGCAGCAGCCCGACCGTCTCCAGCACCACGGCGCGCAGCCGGTCGATGCTGCGGGCGAAGACCCGGAAGACCTCCTCCTGCGAGACGCTGTGCTCGGCGTCGATGCCCGCGTCGACGTCGGTCACCAGCGCCAACGGGGTGTAGCAGAGGGCGAGTTCGCGGGCCAGGACGGCCTCGGGGTGGCCGGTCATGTTGACGATCGACCAGCCGGCCGCGGCGAACCAGCGGGACTCGGCGCGGGTGGAGAAGCGCGGGCCCTCGACCACCACCATGGTGCCGCCGTCGTGCGCCTCGCCGCCGGCCGCCCGGGCCGCCTCGACGGCGGAGCGGCGGCCGTGCTCGCAGTACGGGTCGGCGAACTGGACGTGCAGGGCGCCGGTGTCGTAGTAGGTCTGGATCCGGCCGCTGGTGCGGTCCACCAGCTGGTCGGGGACGACCAGGGCGCCCGGCCCGAGGTCCGGGCGCAGCGAGCCGACCGCGCACGGGGCGAGGACCTGGCGGACGCCGAGGGAGCGCAGGGCCCAGAGGTTGGCACGGTAGTTGATGCGGTGCGGCGGGAGGGCGTGGTCGCGGCCGTGGCGGGGCAGGAACGCCACCCGGCGGCCGGCCACGGTGCCGACGGACAGCGCGTCGGAGGGGTCACCGTAGGGGGTCGCGACCTTCACCTCCCGGGCGTCCTCCAGCAGGTGGTAGAAGCCGCTGCCACCGATCACGCCGATCACGGCGCGGAGGTCCTCCGGGAGTGGCTGATGGTCCGTCATGCTTCTCCTGCTTCCGTGGAGTCCGTGGAGTCCGTGTCCGGGCCCTGGAGGGTGACCTCGTCCAGGGAGGCGACCCAGCGCGGGTGGCCGGGCGTGGGGAGGGTGCCCTCGCGGGCGACGCCGACGGGCTGCCAGCCGGCGGCCGCGGCGGCGGTGAGTTCGGCGGTGAGGTCGCTGAGGAAGACCGTCCGCCCGGGCGGCACGCCGATCGCCCGGGTGATCGCCCGGTAGGACTCCGGGTCGCGCTTGCCGCCCGCGCTCTCCAGGTCGAAGTAGCCGTCGAGCAGCGGGGTCAGGTCGCCCCGGCCGCTGTGCCGGAACCAGTTCAGCTGAGCGGCCCGGGCGCCGGAGGAGTAGACGTACCGGGCGATGCCGGCCGCGGCCCAGCGGTCCAGCGCGCCGGGGACGTCCTGGTAGACGTGGCCGGTCAGGGTGCCGTCCGCGAAGCCCGCCGCCCAGATCTCGGCCTGGACGGCCTTCAGGGCCGGGGTCTTGACGTCCGCGTCGGTCCAGGCCGTGAGGGCCGCGACCGCCCCGGCCTCGCCGAGCGCCGGGTCGTCGGCGGCCCGGCGGACCAGCTCCAGCACCTCGGCCTGCCGCCGCTCGCCGCGGTGGGCGGCGAACCAACGGGCGTACCGGGCACGGGCGTACGGGAAGAGCACCTGGTGGACGTGCGAGGCGGAGCCGGTGGTGCCCTCGATGTCGAGGACCACCGCGTCGGCCCGCAGAGCGGGGGCGGGGGCGCTCACCGGTCCGCCTCCAACAGGGCGTCCAGGCGCGGGAAGCGGGCGGCGATCGGGTCACCGGTGAAGTCGCCGACCCAGCCGTCCTCCTCCTCGAAGAAGCGGATCGCGCTCAGCTCGGGGCGCGGGCCCATGTCGAACCAGTGCCGGGTGCCGGCGGGCACCGAGAGCAGGTCCCCCGGCTCGCCCACCACGGCGAGCACCTGGCCGCCCAGGCGCAGGTAGAAGCAGCCGGTGCCGTGGGCGAAGAAGCGGACCTCGTTCTCGCCGTGGCGGTGCTCCTCCAGGTAGGTGCCGCGCGCCTTCGCCGCCAGCGCCTCCCACTCCGGGCCCTCCTCGGGCAGCAGCTGGGCGACGTCCACCAGGTGCAGGTCCTCCTCGGCGCAGAGCGCGTCCACCTCGGTCCGGTAACGGCCGATCAGCTCCTCGGCGGTGGTGGCCCGGGTGACGGTGCCGCGCACCGGCCAGTGGCGCAGGCGGACTCCGTGCGCGGCGAGCGTGCGGGTGATCAGCTCGTCGTCGCGGGTGCGCAGCAGGACGGTGTCGGGCTCGTCCTCCGGCATCACGTGGAGCAGGGTCACGGTGTTCTCCTCGGCGGGTCGGTCAGCGGGTCGGTCAGCGGTCCAGGGCAGGAGCACGGTGGGCGATGGCCAGCAGGTGGAAGACCGCCTCCAGGCATTCGAGGCGGTTGCGGGCCTGGCCGAGGTCGTCGCCCCAGACCGTGACGCCGTGGTCGGTGATCAGCAGGGCGGGCGGGCCGTCCGGGGTGCGGGCCAGGTGGCCGGCGACCTCCTCCGCGATCCTGCCGACCTCGGGCCAGTTGGGGAAGACCGGGACGACGGTGTGGCCCGGATCGGCCAGACCGAGGCCCTTGAGCAGCTCGAAACCGGTCAACTCCAGTGCGGTGCGGGCGGACTGACTGCCGGTCCGGGCCGCGGCGGCGGTGGCGTACGGGGAGTGGACGTGGATGACGGCGCGGGCGCCGGTGGCCCGGTAGACCGCCGCGTGGATCAGCGTCTCGGCGGACGGGCGCGGGCCGGCCGGGCCCGCCGGTCCGACCGCTCGTCCGGTGGCGAGGTCGACGGTGACCAGGTCCGCAAGGGTCAGGTCGCCCTTGTCGCGGCCGCTCGCGGTGACCACCAGCAGGTGGTCCGCCTCGGGGTGACGGACCGACAGGTTGCCGGAGGTGCCGGGCATCCAGCCGCGCTCGTAGAGGCCGCGGGAGAGGGCGACGAGCCGGTCGGCCGTCCGGGCGGCGGTCTCGGCGGGGCGGACGGTCGCGCGCTCGGAGACGAGGGCGGTGACCAGCTCGGCCGGGGTGACGTCGAAGGCGGGGTTGTACGCCCTGGCCCCGGCCGGGGCGGCGGCGGTGCCGAGCGGGTGGGTGACCTCCTCCGGCCGGCGCTCCTCGACCACGATGCCCGTGCCGTCGGGCAGGGTGCGGTCCCAGGTGGACTCGGAGGCGACCACGACGAAGGGGACGCGGTGCCGGGCGGCGGCCACCGCCAGCCCGTAGGTGCCGATCTTGTTGGCGACGTCGCCGTTGGCGGCGATCCGGTCGGCGCCGACCAGGACGCAGTCCACCAGGCCCCGGGACATCGCGGCGGCGGCGGCCGAGTCCACGCACAGCCGGTACGGGACGCCCGCCTCGCCGAGCTCCCAGGCGGTGAGCCGGGAGCCCTGGAGCAGCGGCCGGGTCTCGTCGACCAGGACCTCCTCGATCCGCCCCCGGTCGGCGAGTTCGAGGACGGTGCCGAGGGCGGTGCCGACCGCGGCGGTGGCCAGCCGTCCGGTGTTGCAGTGGGTGAGCACCCGCAGCCGGCCCTCGGGGAGCAGGGACTCGACCAGGTCCGCGGCGCGGCGGACGGCGGCCAGGTTGACGGCGATGTCCTCGTCGAGCATGGCGTGGGCCTCCGCCAGCACGGCCTCCGGGCCCTCCTCGGCCCGGCCGAGGGCCCGCGCGACCGCCCAGCCGAGGTTGACGGCGGTGGGCCGGGCTCCGGCCAGCCGGGCGGCGTCGGCCCGGACGGCGGCGAGCACGGCGTCCGGGCCGGTAGCGGTAGCGGCTGCGGCGGTGTGCGCGCGGGCGGACAGCGCCACGCCGAAGGCTCCGGCCAGGCCGATCGCGGGCGCGCCGCGGACGGCGAGGGTTCTGATGGCGTCGACGACCTGGTCCACGGTCTCCAGCCGCAGGAGACGGCGGTGGTGCGGCAGGGCGCGCTGGTCGAGTGCGGTGACGGCGCCGTCGTCCCAGGTCAGCGACGGCTCGGTGGCGTGGTGGGACATGGCTCTCCGGCGGTGGTGGGGAACTGACGGTCGGTCAGAGTGACTGGGGTGACGTGGAGTTCGGCCGGTTCAGGCGCCGTTCCAGAGGTCGCCGTCCTCGGCCGGGGCCTGGCTCGCGTCGTTGCGGACCACTCCCCAGCGGCGTTCCGTCTCGCGGTGGATGTGCCAGATGTCGTCCTCGGTGAGCAGGACGGAGACCACGCCGGGGAACGCCTCCTCGAAGTAGATGTAGGGCTCGCGGTTGTCGAGGTTGGGCGAGTGGTAGTCCAGGGAGTCGGCCATGCCGTGCGCCCGGGTGACCGGGGTGGCCGGGTGGTAGGTGAGGATGTTCGGGCTGGCCAGGTCGATCAGCTTCTCGTCCACCAGCAGGCCGACCTCGTGGATGGTCTCGTCGATGCTCTCCCTGGTCTCGCCGTCGAGGCCGAACAGCACCGAGGTGCCCACCTGCAGGCCGTGCTCCTTCACCAGCGAGACGGCCTCGCGCACCTTGTCCCGCCAGGCCCGGCCCTCCTCGCGCCGAAGGTTCTTGTGGATGTGCGTCATGACCTGGGCCGACATGCTCTCGATGCCGATGTAGACGTAGGTGCAGCCGGCCTCGGCCATCGCGCGCAGGATCCGGGCGGACTCCTCGCGCCCGTGCAGGGCCGCCACGGTGTCGACGGTCAGCTGGGCGCCCCACTGCAGGCCGCGGAGCCGTTCGAGGTCGTCCGTCCCGGGGAGGTGGCGGCGGTAGCGGGGGTCGATGGCGTCCGGTTCGGCCCGGCGCAGCGCGGCGAGCTCGGTGCAGAAGTTCTCGATGTCCTTGTAGCGGCCGGTCCAGAACACCGAGTCGTCGAAGAAGAGCGACTCGGCGCCGTAGCCGACGTACTCGCAGATCCGCTCGACCCCGCGGGCGGTGGCGTCGTCCTTGAACCGCCGCAGGCCGGTGAGCGCGGAGGACTCGGAGCAGAAGTTGCAGCGGTACGGGCAGGCGTTGGAGACCATGACGTGCGCGGTGCGCAGCGCCTCGCCGGTGGTGGGGTGGGCGAAGATCGGGAAGCGGGAGCGGATGGCGAAGGCCTCGTAGGGCGAGGGCAGCGAGCCGAGGTCCAGGGCGGGGCCGCGCAGCGGGACGGCGTCGGGCACCCCGTCGCCGGCCAGCACGATCAGCGAGGTGCCGCGGCCGGGGCCGTCCTCGGCCAGCAGCCCGCGCAGGGCGGGCAGCACCTGGTCGCGGTCCACCCGGTGGTGGTCCAGGTCGACGGCCAGCGCCAGCGCGCGCATCAGCAGGTCGACGGCGTGGTACGCCTCGCCGCTGACCACGGCGTCGACCGTGCGCGGCACCTTGCCGTCCCGCATCACGGCCAGCGGGCTGCTGGGCCGCAGCAGCAGCGCCCCGCCGTCGGGCGACAGCTGGGTGGTCTCGTCCACGTGCCGTCCGCCGAGCACCACGTAGGCCTCCGGCACCTCGCGCTTGGCCAGTTCGGCGATCCGCAGGGCGTAGCGGTGGCCCGGCGAGACGGTGCTGATCAGCACCACCCGGGGCCGCACCTCGCGCAGCAGCCGGACCCAGCGGGCGGCGGCGGCCTCGTCCCAGACCCGGGGGTCGAAGACGGTCTGGTCGGTGTTGGGCGCCACGCCGTACGGCCGGTGGCCCTCGCCGCCGACCGAGAGGCGGTACTTCTTGGCGGGGAACCTGGTCCACTCCGGCGCGAGGTCGGTGTAGTGGGCGGCGGCGGCCAGCGGGCCGGCGTCGTCGACGGCCCGGTGCACCGCGAGGCTGAGCGCCGCGTAGAGGCACATCGGGTCGCCGGGGTAGGTGATCTCCCCCTCGGACTGGGTCATGACGGGGGCCAGCACCGAGAGCACCGGGAAGTACCGGGTCTCGGTCCTGCCCTCCGCCAGGTCCCTGGTCAGCCGCTCGCGGCGGGCCTGCCTGCGTTCCCGGAAGGCCTCGGCGTCCTCGGCCCGCGCGGCCCGGTGCACCCGGGCCTCGATGTTTCCGACGTACACGTCCTCGACTGCCTGCGTGGCCACCAGTCCTCCGGAATTCCCCGTGGATATCGGTTCTCGGTCTCGCGTCGTCACGCCGTCAGCTCCGGCCGTGCGCGCGCAGCGCGTCGCCCATGCGGGTCAGGGTCTCCTCCAGGAGCCGGGGCGAGGTGCCGAAGTTGAGCCGTACGAAGCCCTCGCCGCCGGGGCCGAAGGCCGGGCCGGAGAAGAGCAGCACCTTGGCCTCGTCCCGGAAGAAGGGCATCGGGTCGGGCCCGAGGCCGAGCTCCCGGCAGTCGAGCCAGGCCAGGAAGGTGGCCTCCGGGGTCCGGCAGCGGATCCCGGCGGGCAGCCGGTCGGTGAGCAGGCGGCGGTTCTGCTGAAGGACCGTCATCACCTCGGCCAGCCAGGCGTCCCCGGAGGTCCAGGCGGCCTTGAGGGCCTCCACCGCGAGGACGCCGACCTGCCCGAACAGCAGCCCGCGCCGGGCGTCGAGGGCCTGGCGCACCTCCCGGGGCCCGACGTGCGCGACGGCGCAGCGGACCCCGGCGAGGTTGAAGGCCTTGCTCCCCGAGGTGAGGGTGACGGTCCGGGCGGCGATCTCCGGCCCCAGCGAGGCGAACGGCACGTGCCGGTGCGGGGCGTACGCCAGGTCGGCGTGCACCTCGTCGGAGATCACCAACAGGTCGCGCCGCAGGGCGAGTTCGGCCAGCCCCTCCAGCTCCGTGCGGCGTAGCACGGAGCCGGTGGGGTTGTGCGGGTTGACCAGGAAGAGCACCCGGCAGCGCTCGGCCGCGACGGCCGCCCGCTCCATCGCTCCGGGGTCGAACTCCGGTTCGCCGTCCGCCTGTCGGACCGGCACCGTGAGCGGGCGCCGGCCGATCCGGCCGATCACCTCGACGAACGGCGGGCAGGCGGGGGTGTGCAGCAGGACGCCGTCGCCGGGGGCGGTGGCCACCCGCAGGACCGCCAGCAGCGCCTGGTTGACGTCGGTGAAGAGCCGCACGTGCTCGGGGGCGGGCGTGTGGCCGTACCGGCGGTGGGTGCGCTCGGCGTACACCTGCCCCAGCGGGCCGCCGTCGCTCTCGTCGAACCAGACCGGGTAGCCGAGGTCGCCGCGCAGCCGCCGGAGCACGGCCTCGGTGACGGCCGGGGCGACCGGGAAGTCCATGTCGGCGACCCAGGCCGGCAGCACCCCGGGGCCGGCCGAGGCCCACTTCTCGCCGTCCCGCTCGGCCAGCAGCGCCGGGTCGAGCGGCCCGAGCGGCCCCGGCGGCCCGAGCGCGGCCGGCGCGGTGTCGGTGGTCATGCCGGCTTGCGCTTGACGACCACCGGCAGGCGGCGCGGGCCGAGGGCGCCGGGGGCCGCGAAGTACTCCGGCGCCCGCGACTCGTCCAGCCGGATCTCCGCGTACCGGTCGAACAGGATGTCCAGCGCCAGCCGGGTCTCCAGCCGGGCCAGCGGGCCGCCCAGGCAGAAGTGGATGCCGTGGCCGAAGCTCAGGTGCTGGTTGGGCTGGCGGGTGTGGTCGAAGCGGTCCGGGTCGGGGAAGTGGCCCTCGTCCCGGTTGGCGGCGGCCAGCCAGAGCGCCACCATGCGCCCGGCCGGGATGGTGGTGCCGCCGATCTCGACCGCCTGGTTGGTCATCCGGGTGAGCTGGGTGAAGGGGGTGCGGGTGCGCAGCACCTCCTCGATGAAGCCGGTGGACTGCTCGCGGTCGGCCCGCAGGGCGGCGTCCACCGCCGGGTTCTCGTGCAGCGCGATGACGGCGTTGCCGAGCATCAGGGTGGTGGTGATGTGGCCGGCCAGCAGCAGGATCGCGGAGAACGACACGGCCTCCTCGTCGTCCAGGTGCTGGCCGTCCACCCGGGCCCCGACCAGGTCGCTGATCAGGTCCTCGCGGGGGCTGCGGCGGCGCTCGCGGACGTGCTCGTGGAGGTAGGCGATCATCGGCGCGGCGGCCGCGTCGATGGCCTTGGGGAGCTCCGGGTCGAAGGCGGTGTCGAAGCTGAGCGAGAACATGTCGTCGGCCCACTTGCGGAACAGCTCGCGGTCCGAGCCGGGGACGCCGAGCAGCTCGGCGATGACCGTGATCGGCAGCGGGTAGGTCAGACGCTCCGTCAGGTCGAAGCTGTCCGAGTCGCCGATGTCGTCCAGGAGTTCGTGGATGATCTCGGCGATCCGGCTGTCCAGCAGGGTCTTGGTCCGGGCCGCGAACGCCTGGTTGAGCAGCGAGCGCAGCTCGCGGTGGCGGGGCGGGTCGGTCTGTACGAGGTTGCCCCGGCCGAAGGTCTGCAGCGGCATGATCTCGCTCATGTCCGAGCGGAAGGTGGCGGTGTCCAGGAGGGCCCGCTGCACCTCCTCGTAGCCGAACAGGTGGTGGACCTGGGTGCGCTCGTCGTGGAACACCGGCCCCCGGTGCCGGACTTCGCGCAGGTAGGCCCAGAGGTCGGCGCCGCCGTCCTGGTAGGAGGGCAGGATCAGGCCGGCCGGTCCGTCGGTCATGAGTGGAGTCCCTTCGGGTGGGTGCGGGCGGACAGCTTGTGTCCCCAGGTCCGCTCGAGGTTGGCGACGACACCGGAGCCGTGGATGCAGACGGCCTGGTCGAGCGCATAGGTGGCCATGTAGCGGCGGAAGTCGTCGACCGGTTCGCCCGCGGCGCGCAGGGCGCGGCGGTTGGCCCGGACGCCGACCGGGCCGCAGGCGAGGAACTCGTCCACCGCCCGCCGGATGGCCGGCTCCAGGGCGCCGCGCGGGGCCAGGTCGGAGACCAGCATCCGGCCCTCCGGGCTGTCGGACGCGATGTCGCGGGAGCCGAAGATGACCTGCCGGGAGATGCCCTCGCCGAGGAAGCGGGGCAGCCGCAGCACGCCGCAGCCGGGCACGATGCCCTCCCGGCCGGCCGGCAGGTTGACGTACGAGGCGTCGTCGGCGACGACCCGGTCGGTGACCAGCAGCATCTGGCAGCCGCCGCCGATGGCGAAATTGTCGACGGCCGCGATCCAGGGCTTTTCCCGGCGCTCGGCGAGTTCGTCGTCGGTGTTTCCGCCGACCGGGTGGCCGCGGAATATCTTGTGCAGGGCGCCGAGTTCCCGGTTCAGGAAGAATTCGATCAGGGAGATCCGGCCCTCGTAGAGGGCGCTCAGATTGATTCCGGCGCCGAAGATCCGCTGCCCGTCCCATTTCGGGTGGTCGACCGGGGCGCCGCGGAGAATTCCGACCTCGATGGAGTCGTCCAGCAGGACGAGGTCGACCGCCAATTCCAGTGCGGCCACCGTCTCGTTGTCCTCGGCATTGAGGACCCGGTGGTTGCGGAAGGTGACGTGACCGACGCCACCCTCCCGCCGCAGCTCCACCGGCCCGAGCTCGGCGACCCCGGTGGCGCGGAAGGCGTCCAGCCGGGCGAGCGCCTCGGGCAGCGGCTCGGTCATCGCCTGGACGAGGTGGCGGCCGCTCTCCGGGTGGTTCAGCACCGCGGAGAAGAAGATGCCCAGGTCGACCTCCAGGCCCTCCTTGTCACGCTGGTAGCGGACGGCCTCCCGCTTCAGGCGGTCCTGGTCCGGCACCAGGCCGGGGAAGGACTCCGCCGCCAGGGCGGCCAGGGCGGCCAGCCGCAGCGAGCGCCGCCCGCCGTCGGTCAGCTCCGCGTACACCGTCGCGGCGTGCCGGCGCAGGAAGGCCCGGCGCAGCCCCCGGCCCTCGGCCGACCGCTCCCCCGCCAGCCGCCGCTGGGCGGCGGAGCGGTCGGCCGGCTCCGGCAGCGCGTCGAGGTCCTCCTGGATTCCGGCGAGCCGGATCTCCGTTTCCCCCCAGTCGGTGGCGAGCGGTCCTGCGGCGCCCCCCGGGGTCTGCAGCAACTCCATGCTTTCTCAGCTCCTGCCGCCGGTCCGTTTCTCCGGAACCTGTTCCGTGGTCGTAGGAATCGTGTCCCGGACCTTTTGCCGAGGTCAATTGCCTTGGCAGCTTGCTGACAGCAGTCCGGGGCTCTACGGACAGCGGGGTTCTTATGGTCGGCGACGAAAGGAGTGCAGCCATGACCAATCCATTCGATGACGAAGACGGCCGGTTCCTGGTGCTGGTGAACGAGGAAGGACAGCACTCGCTGTGGCCCGCGTTCGTGGAGGTGCCGAACGGCTGGACCAGCGTTTTCGGAGAGGAGACCCGACAGGCGTGCCTGGAGTACGTGGAGCAGCACTGGACGGATCTGCGCCCGCTCAGCCTGGTCACGAGGATGACCGGCTCCGCCACCTGAGCCCGGGTGCCGGGACGAACGACCGGGGAAGGTCTCGTGGGCGCTGATCTCACCGAGGGCACGGGCGGCGCACCGAGCGCGCGCGATGCCTGGATACGCAGGTACGACCGGCCGGGGGAGCCCGTCCGTTCACGCCTGTACTGCTTCCCGTCCGGCGGCGGCGGCGCGTCCGCCTACCACCGGTGGGGCGAACTGCTGGGCCCTGGCGTGGAGTTGTGCGCCGTCCAGCTGCCCGGGCGCGAGGAGCGCGTCGGCGAGCCACTGGCGCGGACGGTGGACGAGGTGCTCGACGCCCTCGTCCCCGTCCTCGCCGAGGAGTCCGACCTGCCGTTCGCGTTCTTCGGCCACAGCATGGGGGCGCTGCTCGCGTACGAGGTGACCCGGCGGCTGCGGGACCGGCGGATGGCACTGCCCGGGCACCTGCTGGTCTCGGGCTACCCGCCGCCGGACCGCGTGCTGCGGGCCCGGACCCTGCACACCCTGGACGACCGGGAGTTCACGGCCGCGCTGCGCGCCACGGACGACCAGCTCGACCACGTTTTCGCCCATCCGGAGCTGGCCGAGCTCTTCCTGCCGATCCTGCGGGCGGACTTCCGGCTCTGCGAACTCCACCGCCACCTGGACGGCGAACCGCTGCCCTGCCCGGTCACCGCCTTCGGCGGCCGGGAGGACCCGATGACGCCCGAGGGCGCGCTGGAGGGCTGGCGCCGGCACACCACCGGGCCGTTCCGGGTGCGGATGTTCGACGGCGGCCACTTCTACCTGCGGGGCCGGGAGCGGGAGTTGGTCGCCCTGGTGGCCGAGGCCCTGCGGGGCCCCGGCGCCGCAGCGGCCGCACCCGCCGCACCGCCCGGGCCGACCGCGGCCGCCGCCCTCCCGGTGCCGTTCGACCTCCACCGGGCCCGCCGGGAGACGCCGGGCGCCAACCGGGTGATCCACTTCAACAACGCCGGGGCCGCGCTGATGCCGACCCCGGTGGTCGACGCGATGACCCAACACCTGTGGGCAGAGGCCCAGTTGGGCAGCTACGAGGCGGCCGAGCGGGCCGCCGGGGCGGAGCAGCGGGTCTACGGCTCGGTGGCCCGGCTGCTCAACTGCGACCCGCGCGAGGTCGCCTTCACCACCAGCGGCTCGCACGCCTGGAACCAGGCGCTCTACTCGGTGCCGCTCAAGCCGGGCGACCGGATCCTGGTCTCCGCCGTCGAGTACGGCGGCAACCACCTCGCCCTGCTCCAACTCGCCCGCCGCACCGGCGCGGTGGTCGAGGTGGTGCCCAACGACGAGGAGGGCCGGATCGACCTGGAGGCGCTCAAGCGCGTCATGGACGACCAGGTCCGCCTGGTCGCCGTCACCCACGTGCCGACCCACGACGGCCGGGTCAACCCGGTCGCGGAGGTCTGCGCCGTCGCCCGGGAGGCCTCCGCGATCTCCCTGGTCGACGCCTGCCAGTCGGTGGGCCAGGTGCCGATCGACGTGGCCGAGGTCGGCTGCGACTTCCTGGCCGCCAGCGGCCGCAAGTACCTGCGCGGCCCGCGCGGCACCGGCTTCCTGTACGCCCGGCTGGACCGGGTGCAGCAGGTGGAGCCGGTCACCATCGCGCTGGACGGCGCCCGCTGGCTGGGCGGCAACCGCTACGAGTTCGCCGAGGGCGCCCGCCGCTTCGAGAGCTGGGAGGTGAACACCGCCGCCAAGATCGGGCTCGGGGTCGCGGTGGACTACGCGCTGGACTGGACGGTCGACCTGGCCTGGCAGCGCATCACCGCCCTCGCGGCCGAGCTGCGCACCGCCCTCGCCGCCCTCCCCGGCGTGCGGGTGGTGGACGCCGGCCCCGTCCTCAGCGGGCTGGTGAGCTTCGTGGTCGAGGGCCGTGACCACACGGCCGTCCGCGAGGCGATGCTCACCCGCGGGGCGAACGTCTGGAACTGCCTCGCCCACACCGCGTGCGTGGACATGGCCAGCCGCCGGCTGCCGAGCGTCCTGCGCGCCTCCGTGCACTACTTCAACACCACCGACGAGGTCACCCGGTTCTGCGACCTGATCGACCAGGTCGTCCGGGGGCTGTCGCCCTCGGTGGTCTGACGGCCGCTCACGGCCGCCGCCGCCACGTCCACTTCCGTTCGTGCTCCAGTTCCGTTCGCGCTCCAGTTCGCAGGGGGAGTCCTCGATGTCCGTTCCCGGTTCGGCGCCCGTCTCCGGCTCCGGCTTCCGTCCGCTCTCGGCCGCCCAGCTCGGCATCTGGCTCGCCCAGCAACTCGACCCCCGGAGCCCCGTCTTCAACATTGGCGGCTACCTGGAGATCTACGGCGAGGTCGACCCGCGACTGTTCGAGACCGCCCTGGGGCAGGTGCTGGCGGAGACCGAGGCCGTCCGGGTCCGCTTCCACGAGCGGTCCGGCCAGCCCGTCCAGGAGGTCCTGGACACCTTCTCCCGTCCGGTGCTGACCACGCTGGACGTCAGCGGGGAGGAGGACCCCCGGGCCGCGGCCGAGGCCTGGATGCGCGCGGACATGGAGACCACGGTCAGCCTGACCGACGGGCCGCTGTTCACCCAGGCCCTGTTCCGGGCCGCGCCGGACCGGTACTTCTGGTACCACCGCTACCACCACGCCGTGGTCGACGGGTACGGGGTGTGGCTGATCGGGCGCCGCCTCGGCGAGGTCTACACCGCCCTCGCGGCCGGCCGGGACGCCGGGCCGGCCACCTTCGCCTCCCTCGACACGGTGCTCGGCGAGGACGCCGGGTACCTCAAGTCCCCGCAGTACGAGCAGGACCGGGAGTTCTGGACGCACCGGCTGGCGGACCGGCCCGAACCGCTCGCCTTGGGCGGACGGATGGCGGCGGCCTCGCACACCTTCCTGCGCCAGGACGACCTGCTGCCCGCCGAGGACCTGGACCGGCTCAAGACGGCCGCCGACCGGGCCGGGGTCAGCTGGTACCGGGTGGTGCTCGCCGCCTTCGCGGCGTACCTGCACCGCATGACGGGCCGTCAGGACGTGCTGCTGAACATCCCGGTGACCGGCCGCACCACCGAGGTCGGCCGCTCCACACCGTCCATGCTGACCAGCGCCCTGCCGCTGCGGATCACCGTGCGCCCGGACCTGACGCTGGACCAGCTGGTGGCCCGGGTCTCGCAGGAGACCTCGGCCACCCTGCGCCACCAGCGCTACCGCTACGAGGACCTCCGCCGCGAACTGCGGCTCTCCGAGGCCGAGGGCGGCCCGGTGATGCTCGGGCCGACGGTCAACATCATCCCGTTCGCCGAGGAGCCGCGCTTCGCCGGCGCGAAGGCGGCCCGGCGCACCATCTCCACCGGCACCATCGACGACCTCAAGGTGACCGCCTACGAGCACCCCGACCTGGGCGGCCTCCAGCTGTACATCGAGGCCAACCCGGCGGTCTACACCGAGGCCGACCTGGCCGGCCACCGGCGCCGTTTCCTGTCCCTGCTGGGCCAGTTGGTCCGGCAGGACCCGGCCGCGCCGGTCGGCGCGCTGGACCTGCTCTCGCCCGAGGAGCGCACCGCCCTCACCCCGCCGCCCGCCGCCGCCGTCACCACCACGGCCACCCTGCCCGGCCTGTTCTCCGCGCAGGCCGCCCGCACCCCGCAGGCGGTCGCCCTGACCGACCCGGCGCGCGGCACCACCGTCGACTACGCCTCGCTGGAGCGGGACTCGGACCGGCTCGCCCGGCTGCTGGCCGCCCGGGGTGCCGGGCCGGGCACGGTCGTCGGCGTCGCCCTCCCCCGCCGGGCCGAACTGGTCACCGCCCTGCTCGCGGTGCTCAAGACCGGCGCCGCCTACCTGCCGCTCGACCCCGGCTACCCGGCCGACCGCCTCGCCTACATGGCCGGCGACTCGGCGGCGCGGCTGGTCGTCACCGACCTCGACTCGGCCGCCGCGCTCGCCGGGCTGGACGTCGAACCGGTCGTCCTGGACGCCCCGGAGACGGCCGAGGCGTCCGCCGCCGAGCCGTTCGCCTCCCCGGCCGACGCCGAGGGCCCGGCCTACGTGATGTACACCTCCGGCTCCACCGGCCGCCCCAAGGCCGTCTCGGTGACCCACCGCAACGTGGCCCGGCTGTTCGGCACCACCGCCGGCCTGTTCGACTTCGGACCGGAGCAGGTGTGGACCCTGTTCCACTCGGTCTCCTTCGACTTCTCCGTCTGGGAGATGTGGGGCGCCCTGCTGCACGGCGGCCGCCTGGTCGTGGTCGGCCACGAGCTGAGCCGCTCGCCCGCCGCCTTCCTCGCCCTGCTGGCGGACGAGGGCGTCACCCACCTGAGCCAGACCCCGTCCGCCTTCTACCAGTTGGTCCAGGCCCAGGCCGAGGACCCCGCGACCGCCGGCCGGCTGGCGCTGCGCCGGGTGGTGCTCGGCGGCGAGGCGCTGGAGCCGGCCCGGCTGGCCGACTGGTACCTGACGCACCCTCAGGACGCCCCGCTGCTGGTCAACATGTACGGCATCACCGAGACCACGGTGCACACCACCTACCTCGCGCTGGACCCGGCGGCGGCCGGGGACCGCAGCCTGATCGGACGCCCGCTCCCCGACGTGCGGACGTACGTCCTGGACGGGGCGCTGCGGCCGGTGCCGTGGGGTGTGGAGGGCGAACTGTACGTGGCGGGCGAGGGCCTGGCCCGCGGCTACGCGGGCCGCACCGCGCTGACGTCGGAGCGGTTCGTGGCCTGCCCGTTCGGCGAGCCCGGGAGCCGGATGTACCGCACCGGCGACCGGGCCAGGATCCGTCCGGACGGCTGCGTGGAGTACCTCGGCCGGGCCGACCAGCAGGTCAAGGTCCGCGGCTTCCGGATCGAACTCGGCGAGGTCGAGGCCGTGCTGGCCGGCCACCCGGGGGTGGCCCAGGCCGGGGCCAGCATCCATCAGGACCCGGGCGGCGACCGGCGGTTGGTGGCCTTCGTGGTGCCGGCGGCCGGTCAGGAACCGGACCCCCGGGAGCTGCGGGAGCACTGCGCCCTGACCCTGCCCGCGCACATGGTGCCGGCCTCCTTCACCCTGCTGGCGGCGCTGCCGCTGACGCCCAACGGCAAGCTGGACCGCAAGGCGCTGCCCGCACCGCGGTTCACCACCGCCGCGCTCTCGCGCGAGGCCCGCAGCGAGGAGGAGGAGATCCTCTGCGGGATCTTCGCCGAGGTGCTCGGCGTGCCGAAGGTCGGCATCGACGACGGCTTCTTCGAGCTGGGCGGCGACTCGCTGCTGGCGATGCGGGTGGCGGGCCGCACCCGGGCGCTGCTCGGCGCCGACCTGCCGGTCCGCGCCCTCTTCCAGTCCCCCACCGTCGCCGGGCTCGCCGACTGGCTCACCACCGACTCCGACCGGCCCGCGCTCGCGCCCCGGCCGGGCGGCGACCGGGCTCCGCTCTCCTTCGCCCAGCGCCGGCTCTGGTTCCTGCACCGGCTCGAAGGCCCGGGCGCCACCTACAACATCCCGCTGGCGGTCCGCTTCCGGGGCCCGCTCGACACCGCCGCGCTGCGCCGTGCCGTCCACGACACCGTCGAGCGCCACGAGGCCCTGCGCACCACCTTCGGCGAGACCGACGGCCAGCCCTTCCAGCGCGTCACCCCCGCCGAGGAGCTCTCCGTCCCCTGGAGCGTCGTCGACGCCGGGGCGGAGCTGACGGAGCGTCTGACCGAGGCCGCCCGGCGGCCGTTCGACCTCACCACCGAACTCCCCGTCCGGGCCACCCTCTTCGAGGCGGGCCCCGACCACCACGTCCTGCTCCTGCTGATCCACCACATCGCCGGTGACGGCTGGTCCCTGCGCCCGCTGCTCCACGACCTCTCCACCGCCCACACCGCGCGCGGCGACGGCCGGGCTCCCGACTGGACACCCCTGCCCGTCCAGTACGCCGACTACGCCCACTGGCAGCACGAGCTGCTCGGCACCGACGAGCACCCCACCCACGCCGCCGAACGCCAACTCGCCTACTGGACCGACCAGTTGGCCGACATCCCGCTCGAACTCAGCCTCCCCGCCGACCGCCCCCGGCCCACCACCGCCGACTACCGGGGCGACGCGCTCCCGATCGGCATCACCCCCGCGCTCCACCAGCGCCTCGCGACCCTCGCGGCCGACACCGGCACCACCGTCTTCATGGTGCTCCAGAGCGCCCTGGCCACCCTGCTGCACCGCCTCGGGGCCGGCACCGACATCCCGCTCGGCAGCCCGATCGCCGGCCGCACCGAGGACGAACTCGACGGCCTCGTGGGCTTCTTCGTCAACACCCTCGTGCTGCGCAACGACCTCACCGGCGACCCCACCGTCCGGGAGCTGCTCACCCGGACCCGCACCACCGACCTCACCGCCTACGCCCACCAGGACCTCCCCTTCGAGCGGCTCGTCGACGCCCTCAACCCCGAACGCTCCGCCGCCCGCCAACCGCTCTTCCAGGTGATGGTGGCGCTCAACAACGCCGGCGAGGCGCGCCCGGACTTCCCCGGTCTCGACGCCTCGCTGGTGCACGTGAACACCGGCATCGCCAAGTTCGACCTGACGCTCAACCTCCACCAGCACCGCACCGACGAGGGCGCCCCCGGCGGCCTGGAGGGCACGCTGGAGTTCAGCACCGCGCTCTTCGACCGCTCCACCGCCGAGCGGCTGGCGCAGTGGCTGGTGCGGCTGCTGGAAGCCGCCGCCGACGACCCCGACCGGCGGATCGGCAGCATCGACCTGCTCGACCGGGACGAGCGGCACCTCCTCCTGCACACCTGGAACGACACCGGGCACCCGAACGAGGCCGTCACCGTCACCGACCTGCTGGAACGTCAGGCGCTCGCGACCCCGGACGCCCCAGCGGTCGAGCAGGCCGGGCAGGAGACGCTGACCTACCGCGAACTCCACGTCCGGGCCGAGGCCCTGGCCCGGCGGCTGGCGGCGCGCGGGGCCGGCCCGGAGCAGGTGGTGGCCCTCGCGCTGCCCCGCTCCACCGACCTGGTCGTCGCCGTCCTCGCCGTCCTCAAGACCGGCTCCGCCTACCTCCCCCTCGACCTGGGCTACCCCACCGACCGCATCACCGCCATGGTCGAGGACGCCCGCCCCACCCTCACCGTCACCACCACCGAGCACGCCCGTCGCCTCCCGCTCGACCCCGCCCGCCTCCACCTCACCGACGCCGACGACACCGACGCCGCCGCCCCTGGCAAGGACGGCGAGGACGGCGCCGGGCTCCGGCGGCGCCCGCAGCCGTCGAACCCGGTGTACGTGCTGTTCACCTCCGGCTCCACCGGCCGCCCCAAGGGCGCCGCGGTGCCGCACGCCGGGATCGTCAACCTGATCGCCTGGGCACGCGCCGAGCTGGGCACCGAGGCCTTCGAGCGGACCGTCGCGGCCACCTCGCTGAACTTCGACTCCTCGGTCTTCGAGCTCCTGGTGCCGCTCAGCCTCGGCGGGTCCGTCGAGATCGTGCAGGACCTGCTCGCCCTGGCCGACCGCCCCCGGACCGCCTCCCTGACCGTCTCCGTGCCGTCCGCGCTGAGCGCGCTGGCCGAGGCCGGAGCGGGCGACGGCCTGACCGTGGGCACCGCCGTGGTGGCCGGCGAGGCGCTGACCGCCGACGCCTTCGCCCGGATCTCCACCGCCCTGCCCGGCACCCGGGTGCTCAACCTGTACGGCCTCACCGAGGCCTCCGTCTACTCCACCGCCTGGCGCTCCGACCGGGAGCAGGGCACGCCGACCATCGGCCGGCCGATCCGCAACACCCGGACGTACGTCCTGGACGGGGCGCTGCGGCCGGTGCCGTGGGGCGTGGAGGGCGAGCTGTACGTGGCGGGCGAGGGCCTGGCCCGCGGCTACGCGGGCCGCACCGCGCTGACGTCGGAGCGGTTCGTGGCCAGCCCGTTCGGCGAGCCCGGGAGCCGGATGTACCGCACCGGCGACCGGGCCAGGATCCGTCCGGACGGCTGCGTGGAGTACCTCGGCCGCGCCGACCACCAGGTCAAGGTCCGCGGCTTCCGGATCGAACTCGGCGAGGTCGAGGCCGTCCTGACCCGCCATCAGGCCGTACGGCAGGCCGTCGTCGACGTCCGCACCGACGAGCGGGGCGACCGCCGCCTGGTGGCCTACGTCGTCCGGGCCGACCGGGACGCCGACCTGCGGGAGCTGCGCGAGCACTGCGCCCGCAGTCTGCCCGGCCACATGGTCCCGACCGCCTTCGTCCCGCTGGCGGCGCTGCCGCTGACGCCCAACGGCAAGCTGGACCGCAAGGCGCTGCCCGCACCGGAGTTCGCGGCCACCGCCACCTCGCGCGAGCCGCGCACCGTGGAGGAGGAGATCCTCTGCGGGATCTTCGCCGAGGTGCTCGGCGTGCCGAAGGTCGGCATCGACGACAGCTTCTTCGACCTCGGCGGGCACTCGCTGCTGGCGATGCGGGTCGCCGGACGCACCCGCACCCTGCTCGGCGCCGACCTGCCGATCCGCGCCCTCTTCCAGTCCCCCACCGTCGCCGGTCTCGCCACCTGGCTCACCACCGACTCCGACCGGCCCGCGCTCGCGCCCCGGCCGCGCGACGCGCGCGCCCCGCTCTCCTTCGCCCAGCGCCGGCTCTGGTTCCTGCACCGGCTCGAAGGCCCGGGCGCCACCTACAACATCCCCGTCTCGGTCCGCCTCCGCGGCCCGCTCGACACCGCCGCGCTCCGGCAGGCCGTCCACGACACCGTCGAGCGCCACGAGGCCCTGCGCACCACCTTCGGCGAGACCGACGGCCAGCCCTTCCAGCGCGTCACCCCCGCCGAGGAGCTCACCGTCCCCTGGAGCGTCGTCGACGCCGGGGCGGAGCTGACGGAGCGTCTGGTCGAAGCCGCCCGCTGGCCGTTCGACCTCACCACCGAACTCCCCGTCCGGGCCACCCTCTTCGAGGCCGGGCCCGACCACCACGTCCTGCTCCTGCTGATCCACCACATCGCCGGTGACGGCTGGTCCCTGCGCCCGCTGCTCCGCGACCTGTCGACCGCCTACACCGCCCGGGCCGCCGGTCACGCCCCCGCCTGGGAGCCGCTCCCGGTCCAGTACGCCGACTACGCCCACTGGCAGCACGAGCTGCTCGGCACCGACGAGCACCCCACCCCCGTCACCGACCGCCAACTGGCTTACTGGATCGACCAGTTGGCCGACATCCCGCTCGAACTCAGCCTCCCCACCGACCGACCCCGGCCCACCACCGCCGGGTACCAGGGCGACGCCCTCCCGCTGACCTGGGACTCCGGCCTCCACGGCCGCCTCGCCGCCCTCGCGGCCGACACCGGCACCACCGTCTTCATGGTGCTCCAGACCGCCCTGGCCACCCTGCTGCACCGCCTCGGCGCCGGCACCGACATCCCGCTCGGCAGCCCCATCGCCGGCCGCACCGACCCCGACCTGGACCACCTCGTCGGCTTCTTCGTCAACACCCTCGTGCTGCGCAACGACCTCACCGGCGACCCGACCTTCCGCGAGCTGCTCGCCCGCACCCGCACCACCGACCTGACCGCCTACGCCCACCAGGACCTCCCCTTCGAGCGGCTCGTCGACGCCCTCAACCCCGAACGCTCCGCCGCCCGCCAACCGCTCTTCCAGGTGGTCGTGGCCCTGCAGAACATGGCCCTGCCCGAGCTGGACTTCCCCGGTCTGGAGGCCTCGCCCGAGCCGGTCAACCCCGGGATCACCCGCTTCGACCTCTCGGTCATCCTGTCCGAGCACCGGGACGCGGACGGCGGCCCGGCCGGGCTGCGCGGTGTCGCCGAGTTCAGCACCGCGCTCTTCGACCGCTCCACCGTGGAGCGGCTGATGGACTGGCTGGTGCGGCTGCTGGAGGCCGCCGCCGAGGACCCCGACCGGCGGATCGGCGGCATCGAGCTGCTCGACGAGCAGGAGCGCCGCCTGCTCCTGCACACCTGGAACGAGACCGGTGACGTACCGCCGCCGGCCACCCTGCCGGCCCTGATCGAGCGTCAGGTGGCCGCCACCCCGGATGCACCGGCCGTGGTCGGCGACGGGGAGCAGCTCTCCTATCGGGAGCTGAACCTGCGGGCCAACCGGGTCGCCCACACACTGATCGGCCGGGGCATCGGCCCGGAGGACGTGGTGGCCCTCGCGCTACCCCGCTCCACCGACCTGGTGGTGGCCGCCCTGGCGGTCCTCAAGGCCGGCGCCGCCTACCTCCCCGTCGACCCCGGCTACCCCGCCGACCGCATCGACGCGATGATCGAGGACGCCCGGCCCACCCTCACCGTCACCACCGACGGCTTCCCGGCCCTCGGCGGCGGCAACGAGGCCGACCCCACCGACGCGGACCGGCGGACCCCGCTGCGGACCGACCACCCCGCCTACATGATCTACACCTCCGGCTCCACCGGCCGCCCCAAGGGCGTGCTGGTCACCCACTCCGGAGTGCCCGGACTGGTCGCCGCCATGGCCGAGCGCTTCGCCATCACACCCGGGGACCGGGTGCTGCAGTCCGCCTCGCCGAGCTTCGACGCCTCGGTGATGGAGCTGCTGATGGCGCTGCCGAACGGCGCCGCGCTGGTGGTGCCCCCGGCGGGGGAGGTGCTCGCCGGGGAGGCGCTGGCCACGGTGCTCGCCGAGCAGCGGGTGTCGCTGGCGCTGATCCCGCCCACCGTGCTCGCCACCGTTCAGCCCGCCCGGCTGGAGCACCTGCGCACCCTGCTGGTCGGCGGCGAGGCCTGCCCGCCCGAACTGGTCACCCGCTGGTCCGCCGGGCGCCGCATGATCAACGCGTACGGCCCCACCGAGGCCACCGTCTGCGCGACCACCAGCGCGCCGCTCACCGGCACCGGCACCGGCACCCCGCCGATCGGCACCCCGCTGCCGCACACCCGGGCCTACGTGCTCGACGGCTCCCTGCGGCCGGTGCCGGCCGGGGTCACCGGCGAGCTCTACCTGGCCGGCACGGGCCTGGCCCGCGGCTACCACGGCCGGGCCGGGCTGACCTCGGAGCGCTTCGTGGCCTGCCCGTTCGGCGGGCCCGGCAGCCGGATGTACCGCACCGGCGACCTGGCCCGCTGGACCGCCGAGGGTCAACTCGACTACCGGGGCCGGGCCGACCACCAGGTCAAGGTCCGCGGCTTCCGGATCGAGCCGGGCGAGATCGAGGCGGCACTCACCGAGCACGCCCTGGTCGGCCAGGCCGTCGTGGTAGCCCGCCCCGACCACACCGGCACCGACCGGCTGGTCGCCTACCTGACGGCCGCCACGGAGGGCGAGGCCACCGAGGACGACAGCGACCGCCGGGTCGGCGAGTGGCAGGAGATCTTCGACGCCCAGTACGCCGACGCCTCCACCATCGCCTTCGGCGAGAACTTCGGCGGCTGGAACAGCAGTTACGACGGCACTCCGATCCCGTTGGAGGAGATGCGGGAGTGGCGCACCGCCACCCTCGACCGGATCCGCTCGCTGCGGCCGCGCCGGGTCCTGGAGATCGGCGTCGGCTCCGGCCTGCTGCTGGCCACGCTGGCCCGGGAGAGCGAGGAGTACTGGGGCACCGACCTCTCCCCCGCCGTGGTCGAGGCGCTCCGCGAGCAGATCGCCGAGCTTCCCGAACTGACCTCCCGGGTACGGCTGTTCGCCCGCGCCGCGGACGAGTTCGACGGGCTCCCGGTGGGCGTGCTGGACACCGTGGTGGTCAACTCGGTGGTCCAGTACTTCCCGAACCTCGACTACCTGACCGACGTCATCCGCAAGGCCGTGGACGCCCTCGCCCCCGGCGGGCGGCTCTTCCTCGGCGACATCCGCAACCTGCGGCTGCTGCGCACCCTGCGCTCGGCCGTGGAGCTCACCCGCAGCGAGCGCTCCACCGACGCGGCCGCGCTGCGCCGCGCCGTCGACCGCCGGACCGCCCTGGAGAAGGAACTCCTGGTCGACCCGGACTACTTCGCCGGCCTCCCCGAGCTGCTGCCGGAGATCGCGGGCGTGGACGTCCGGGTGAAGCGCGGACGGCACGACAACGAGATGAGCCGCTACCGCTACGACGTGGTCGTCCACAAGCAGCCGCTGGAGCGGGCCGACGGGGTGTCAACTCCCGTCCCCCCTGCGCTGGACTGGAGCGAGCTGGGCCAACTGGACGTGCTGGCGGCCCGGTTGGCCGGCGAACCGGTGCAACCGGAGGGCCTGCGGCTGACCCGGGTGCCCAACAGCCGGGTCGCCAACGAGGCGGCCGCGGCCAAGGCCCTGGACGAGCGGGCGCCCGCCGAGGCGGTCCACCGGCTGTTCCGCTCCCCCGACCCGGCCCTGCCCGCGCCGGAGGACTTCCACCGGCTCGCCGAACGCCACGGCCTCCGGGCCGAACTCACCTGGAACGCCGACGCGGAGGACGGCAGCCTGGACGTGCTGCTGCTGCCGCTCGGAGCACCGGAGCCGCTCGGGCTGTACCGCACCGCCGGGACCGCCGCGGCCACCCGCCGGCCGCACGCCAACGACCCGGCCCGGGGCCCGCTGGACGGCGAGGCGCTGACCACCGCGCTCACCGCCGCGCTGCGCGAGCGGCTGCCCGAGCACCTGGTGCCCTCGGCCCTGGTCGTGCTGCCCGAACTGCCCCGCACCCGCAGCGGCAAGCTGGACCGCAACGCGCTGCCCGCACCGGAGTTCGCCGTCCGCCCGCGCGGCCGCCAGCCGCGCACCCCGCACGAGGAGCTGCTCTGCGCGCTCTGCGCCGAGGTGCTCGGCCTCACCGAGGTCGGGATCGACGACAACTTCTTCGACCTGGGCGGCCACTCGCTGCTGGCCACCCGCCTCACCAGCCGGATCCGGGCGGAGCTCGGCCAGGAGCTGAGCGTGCGCGCGGTCTTCGAGGAGCCGACCGTCGCGGGCATGGCCCGCCGGCTCGGCGCCTCCGCCAGCACCAGGCCGCCGCTGGTGCCGGCCGTCCGGCCGCCGGAGATCCCGCTCTCCTTCGCCCAGCGCCGGCTCTGGTTCCTGGACCACCTCCAGGGGCCCAGCCCCGCGTACAACATCCCGCTGGCACTGCGGCTGGAGGGCGAGCTCGACGTCCGGGCGCTGCGCGACGCCGTCCGGGACGTGGTGCGCCGTCACGAGGCGCTGCGCACCCTGCTGGTGGCGACCGACGGCCGGGCCCGCCAGGAGATCCTGGACCCGGCCGAGGCGGACCCGTACTGGGAGCACACCACCTGCGCGCGGCACGAGCTGGCCGAGCGGCTGGCCGCGGCGCGCGGGCACTGCTTCGCACTGGCCGAGGAACTGCCGCTGCGCGCCCAGCTGTTCGAGGTGGGGCCGCGCGAGCGCGTCCTCCTGCTGCTGGTGCACCACACGGCCGGTGACGGCTGGTCGATGCGCCCGCTGATCAACGACCTGACCACCGCCTACGCCGCCCGGGTGGACGGCCGGGCCCCGGACTGGGAGCCGCTGCCGGTCCAGTACGCCGACTACACCCTCTGGCAGGAGCGGCTGCTCGGCGAGGAGGAGGACCGGCACAGTCTGCTGGCCACCCAGCTCGACCACTGGACCGGCGTCCTGCGGGGCGCGCCCGAGGAGCTGGCCCTGCCCACCGACCGGCCCCGGCCGCCGGTCTCCAGTTACCGCGGCGACGAGTGCTTCCTCTCCCTCGACCGGGGGCTGCACCGGCAGCTGGTGGCACTCGCCCAGGAGAGCCGCGCGACCCTGTTCATGGTGCTCCAGACCGCGCTGGTCGGGACCTTGGTCCAGCTCGGCGCGGGCACCGACGTGCCGCTCGGCAGCCCCATCGCCGGGCGCACCGACGAGGGACTGAACGACCTGGTCGGGTTCTTCGTCAACACCCTGGTGCTGCGCACCGACGCCTCCGGCGACCCGAGCTTCCGGGAGCTGCTGGAGCGGGTGCGCGCCACCGACCTGGCCGCCTACGCGCACCAGGACCTGCCGTTCGAGCGGCTGGTGGACGCGCTCAACCC
This sequence comes from Kitasatospora sp. NPDC088742, assembly GCF_055584905.1. NCBI lineage: Bacteria > Bacillati > Actinomycetota > Actinomycetes > Kitasatosporales > Streptomycetaceae > Kitasatospora > Kitasatospora sp. NPDC088742. The sequence goes on from NZ_JBVJLD010000035.1 coordinate 83,697, forward strand.
GGAGCGCTCGATGGCCCGTCAGCCGCTGTTCCAGGTGGCGGTCCAGCTGCAGAACATGGAGCGGGCCCAGCTCGCCCTGCCCGGGCTGCGGGTGACGGTCGAGCCGGTGCGCGGCTCGGTCGCGCGGTTCGACCTGTCCTACCACTTCCGCGAGCGGTTCACCGAGGACGGCCGCCCGGACGGCGTGGAGGCGGTGGTCGACTACAGCACCGACCTGTTCGACCGGGCCACGGTCGAGGAGTTCAACGGGCGGATCGTCCGGCTGCTGGAGGCGGTCGCGGCCGACCCGGACCGCCTCGCCACCCGGCCGGAGATCCTCTCCCCGCAGGAGTGGCAGCGCACGGTGGTGCAGTTCAACGCCACCGACCGGCCGCTGCCGCAGACCGCCCGCCCGGTGCACCGGCTGTTCGAGGAGCAGGCGGCCCGCACCCCGGACGCGCCGGCCGTGGTGGCCGGCTCCACCGAGCTGACCTACCGTCAGCTCGACCGCCGGGCCAACCTGCTGGCGCACCGGCTGCGCGAGCTGGGGGTGGACCGCGAGGTCTCCGTCGGCGTGCTCCAGGAGCGCACCGCGGACCTGCTGGTCTCACTGCTGGCCGTGCTCAAGGCGGGCGGCGTGTACGTGCCGCTGCACTCCGGCTACCCGGCCGCCCGGATGCGGCAGGTGATGGCGGAGAGCGGCGCCCCGGTGCTGCTGGTCGACCGCGCCACCGAGCGCCGGGAGTTCCCGCACTCCGCCCGGGTCCTGGTGGTGGACGCGGAGCCGGCCGCCGAGGACGGCCTCCGCTCCGCCACCGCCCCGGCCGGCACCACCGACCCCGACCAGCTGGCGTACATCATGTACACCTCCGGCTCGACGGGCGTCCCCAAGGGCAGCGGCATCACCCACCGGGACGTGGTCCACCTGGCGCTGGACGGCTGCTGGGACTCCGGCCCCGGCTCGCGGGTGCTGATGCAGGCCCCGTACGCCTTCGACATCTCCACCTACGAGATCTGGACCCCGCTGCTCACCGGCGGCTGCGTGGTGGTGGCGCCGTCCAGCGAGCCGGACGTCGCCCTGCTGCGGGAGCTGATCACCGGTCAGCGGGTGACCGGGGCGCTGCTGACCTCGGGCCTGTTCGGCGTGGTGGCCGACGAGGCGCCGGAGTGCTTCGCCGGGATGCGGGAGATCTGGACCGGCGGCGACGTGGTCCCGCCGACCGCCGTGCAGCGGGTGCTCGACCGCTGCCCGGACACCGTGGTCAAGTGCCTGTACGGGCCCACCGAGACCACCCTGGGCGTCACCTGGTACGGCGTCCGCGCGCCGGAGCGGATCGGCTCCGCGGTGCCGATCGGCCGGCCGCTGGACAACACCCGGGCCTACGTCCTGGACGACCGGCTGGCCCCGCTGCCGGTGGGCTGCGCCGGCGAGCTGTACATCGCGGGCGCCGGGCTGGCCCGGGGCTACGTCGGCCGCCCCGGTCTGACCGCGGAGCGCTTCGTGGCCTGCCCGTTCGGCGAGCCCGGGGCCCGGATGTACCGCACCGGCGACGTGGTGCGGCAACGGCCGGACGGCGTCCTGGAGTTCGTCGGACGCGCGGACCAGCAGATCAAGGTGCGCGGCTTCCGGGTCGAGCCCGGCGAGATCGAGCTGGCGCTGGCCGGGCACCACGAGGTGGCCCGCGCCGCCGTGGTGCACGCCGAGGTCCAGCCCGGCGAGCGCCGCCTGGTCGCCTACGTGCTGCCGCGGCCCGGCCTGGCCGTGGACGGACGCGCGCTGCGCAACCACCTGGCCGGGCAGCTGCCCGAGTTCATGGTCCCGGCCGCGTTCGTGGAGCTGGACGGCTTCCCGCTGACCCCGAACGGCAAGCTGGACCGGGCCGCCCTGCCGCTGCCCGACCTGTCGGGCGGGGGTGGTGGCCGCGCGGCCGCCACGGCGGCCGAGGAGGAGATCGCCCGGGTGGTGGCCGAGCTGCTGGGCCTGCCCTCGGTCGGGGCCGAGGACAGCTTCTTCGACCTGGGCGGCGACAGCATCCTGTCGATCCAACTGGTCAGCCGGGTCCGCAGGGCCGGGCTGCAGATCTCCGCGCGGGACGTGTTCCAGCTGAAGACGGTGGCCGCCCTGGCCGCCCTGGCCGAGAGCCGGGACGCGGCTCCCGCCCCCGCCTCCGCTGCCGAGGTCGCTCCCGCCCCGGCCACCGGCGGCCCGGTGCCGCTCACCCCCGCCATGCACTGGCTGCGCGAGCAGGGCGGCGGCATCGACGGCTTCCACCAGTCGCTGCTGCTGGAGCTGCCCGCCGAGGCCGACGAGGCCGGTGTGCGCGCCGCCCTCCAGCAGGTGACGGACCGTCACGACGCCCTGCGGCTCAAGCTCACCAGCCTGGCCGGCGGCCTGGTCTGGACCCTGGAGGCGCAGCCCGCCGGAGCGGTGCGCGCCGAGGACTGCCTGACGGTGGCCACCGACGGCACCGACCACCTGGCCGAGCACGCCGCCGAGGCCGTACGGTCGCTCGACCCGGCCGCCGGCCGGATGCTGCGGGCCGTGCTCGTCCCCGGCGGCGCCGGGCCGGACCAGCTGCTGCTGGTGGTGCACCACCTGGCCGTCGACGCGGTCTCCTGGGGCGTGCTGAGCCAGGACCTGGCCCGGGCCTGGGCCGCCGTGCGCTCCGGGGCACCCGCCCCGGCCGAGACGGCCGAAGGGACCGGCTTCCGGCAGTGGTCGGAGTGGCTGACCGGCCAGGCGAACGCCGCCGAGCGGCTGGCCGAACTCCCGCACTGGGTGGGCACCCTGACGGGCGGTGACGCCTCGCTGGTGGCCGCCGACGGGCAGCCGCCGAGGGAGAGCGCGGCCACCGCCGGGCACCTCACCGTCGCGCTGCCCGCGGGCACCGGCGCCGCGCTGCTCGGGCAGCCGTCCGAGCACGGCGAGGAACTGCTGCTCACCGCGCTGGCGGTGGCCGTCGACCGCTGGCGGCAGGGCCGGGGCGAGAGCACCGGCTCCCTGCTGGTGGACCTGGAGGGCCACGGCCGGTCCGCCGGTCCGGCCGGGCAGGACCTCACCCGGACGGTCGGCTGGCTGACCGCCTTCCACCCGGTCCGGCTGGACGCCGCCGGGGCCCGGGACGGCGGCCCGGCCACCGGGGCCCTGGACGCCGTCCGGACGGCGCTGCGCGCGGTGCCCGCCGACGGCCTCGGCTTCGGCATCCTGCGCCACCTCAACGCGCAGACCGGTCCGCTGCTGGCCGGCCTGCCCCGGCCGCAGATCGGCTTCAACTTCCTCGGCCGCCCGGCCCCCCGGGCCACCGGCCCCTGGCGGCCCGGCGGCCACGCCCTCCCGCAGGGCGGCCTCGACCAGGCCATGCCGCTGCCGCACCTGCTCGACGTCACCGCGTACTTCCGCGACGGCGAGGGCGGGCCGGAGCTCGCGGCCGGCTTCACCTGGGCGGGGCGGCTGCTGACGGCGGAGGCGGTCGGCGAGCTGGCCCGGCTCTGGACGGCGGCCCTGCACGAGCTGCTCGACGGGCCGGACGGCCGGGGGGCCGCCACCGGCGAGCCCGGCGGCGACGGCGGGCCGGCCCTGGGCGACGGCGGTCCCGGAGCGGGAACCCCGTCCGACGGACCGTCAACCGCGCTGCCGGAGGGCGGCGTCGAGCCCGAGCTGCCGCTCACCCCGCTCCAGGAGGGCATGCTCTTCCACGCGCTGTACGACGACGCGGCGCCCGACCTGTACTCCGTGCAGCTCCACCTGGACCTCGACGGGCCGGTGGACCCGGCGGTCCTGGAGGCCGCCTTCCGGTCCCTGCTCTCCCGGCAGCCGGCCCTGCGGGCCGGGTTCCGGCACCAGGGGGCCGGGCGGCCGGTCCGCTTCGACGGCGGGGCGGACGGCTTCCGCCTCGCCGAGGCGGACCTGAGCGGCCTCGACGAGGCCGGGCGGGCCGCCGCCCTGGAGCGGCTGACGGAGCAGGACCGGGAGCGCCGCTTCGACCCGGCCGCCCCGCCGCTGCTGCGCGCCACCCTGGTCCGGCTCGGGCCCGGGCCGCGCCACCGGCTGCTGCTGACGCACCACCACATCCTGCTGGACGGCTGGTCGATGCCGCTGATGCTGCGCGAGCTGTTCGCGCACTACGCGGCCGGGGGCCGGGCCTCCGCCCTGCCCCCGGTGACCGGCCACCGCGCCTACCTGGACTGGCTGGACCGGCAGGACACCGCCGCCGCCGAGGAGTCCTGGCGGCACCACCTGGCCGGTCCGGCCGAGCCGACCCTGACCGCCCCGGACGGACCGGCCGCCGCCGCCGTGCGGGCCCGGCGCCTGGTGCGGGAGCTGTCGGAGGAGGAGTCGGCGGAGCTCGCCGCCTTCACCCGTTCCCGCGGGCTGACCCTCAGTCACCTGGTCCAGCTGGCCTGGGCGCTGCTGCTGCGCCGCCTCACCGGTGCCGAGGACGTGGTGTTCGGCACCACGGTGTCCGGCCGCACCGGCGAGGTGCCCGGCATGGAGGAGATGATCGGCCTGTTCATGAACACCGTGCCCGCCCGGGTGCGGTGGAGCCCGCGGGAGCGGGTGGAGACGGTGCTCGACCGGATCGGCGCCGAGCAGATCGAGCTGATGGACCACCAGTTCGTCAGCCTCTCCCGGATCCAGGAACTCGCGGGCGGCGGGTGGCTGTTCGACACCATCGTGGCGGTGGAGAACTTCCCGTCCTCCGGCAGTCACGACCTCGCCCCCGGTCTGCGGCTCACCGGCGTCGGCAGCGCGGAGGCCACCCACTACCCGCTGGCCCTGGCGGTCGGCCCCGGACGGCGGCTGGTGCTGCGGCTCGACCACCGGCCGGACGTGTTCGACCGGGCCGACGCCGAACGGCTGCTCGCGGAGTTCCGCCGGATCCTGACCTCCCTGCCGGGCCGGGCCGACCTCCCGGTCGGCCGCTTCGACCCGGCCGGCCCGGCCGAGCGGCAGCGGTGGGAGGCTGCCGCCACCGGCCCGGCGGGCGAACCGGGCCGCACCGAGGGCACCGTGCACGGGCGCTTCCTGGCCCGGGCGGCCCGTACCCCGGACGCCGTCGCGGTGGTCGAGGGCGAGCGGCAGCTGACCTACCGCGAACTGCGCGAGCGGGCGCTGCGGCTGGCCGGGCGGCTGCGCCGGCACGGCGTCGGGCCGGAGTCCCCGGTCGCGGTGCTGGTGGAGCGGTCCGCCGGCCTGGTGGTCGCCACCCTCGCGGTGCTGCTGGCGGGCGGCGTCTACGTACCGCTCCGCCCGGAGGACCCGCAGGCCCGGACCGCCGAGCTGCTGGCGCGCACCGGCGCCGTCGCCCTGCTCACCGACCGGGAGCCCGCCGCACCGGCCGGCCTCCCGGTCGTCCGCACCGACCGCACCGAACCGGCCGACGCCGACGGGGAGTTCGCCGCACACCCCGGGGACCCGGAGCAGCTCGCCTACCTGATGCACACCTCCGGCTCCACCGGCGAGCCCAAGGGCATCGGCATCACCCACCGCGACGTGCTGGCGCTCGCGCTGGACAGCTGCTGGCGCTCCGGCCCCGGCGAGCGGATCCTGCTGCACTCGCCGTACGCCTTCGACGCCTCGACCTACGAACTCTGGGTGCCCCTGCTCAGCGGGGCGGCCGTGGTGGTCTGCCCGCCGGGCGACCTGCACGGCCCCGTCCTGCGCGAGGCGGTCACCCGGCACGGCGTCACCTGCGTGATGATGGCGGCCGGCCTGTTCGGGGTCCTCGCCGACACCGCGCCGGACTGCTTCACCGGCCTGCGCGAGGTCTGGACGGGCGGCGACGCGGTACCCGCCCCGGTGGTCCGCGCGGTGCTCGCGCACAGCCCCGGCACCGCGGTCCACAACCTCTACGGGCCCACCGAGGCCACTCTCGGGGTGACCTCCTTCCGGGTCCCCGCCGAGGGCTGGGCGGAGCCGTCGCTGCCGATCGGGCGGCCGCTCCAGGACACCCGGGTCCTGCTGCTGGACTCCGCGCTGCTGCCCGTCCCGGACGGGTTCACCGGCGAGCTGTACCTGGCCGGGGCCGGGCTGGCCCGCGGCTACCTCGGCCGTCCGGGGCTCACCGCGGAGCGCTTCCTCGCCTGCCCGTACGGACCGCCCGGGGCCCGGATGTACCGCACCGGTGACCTGGCCAAGCGGCGCCCGGACGGGCAGCTGGAGTTCCTCGGCCGCGCCGACGCGCAGCTGAAGCTGCGCGGCTTCCGGATCGAGCCCGGCGAGATCGAGGCCCGGCTCGCCGCGCACCCGGACGTCGTCCGGGCCGCCGTGCTGGCCCGCGAGGTCCGGCCCGGCGAGAAGCAGCTGACCGGCTACGTGCTGGCCGCCCCGGGCGCGCGCACCGGCCCCGCCGAGTGGAGCGACTGGATCGCGGCGGCGCTGCCGGGCTACCTGGTGCCCGCCCTGCTGGTCCCGCTGGACTCCTTCCCGCTGACCGCCAACGGCAAGCTCGACCACCGGGCGCTGCCCGCCCCGGCCGCGCCCGTCGCCGGCCGGCGGCCGGGCACGCCGCAGGAGGAGCTGCTCTGCGAGGCCTTCGCCGAGGTCCTGGGCGTGCCCGGGGTCGGCGCCGACGACGACTTCTTCCGGCTGGGCGGCCACTCGCTCACCGCGATGCGGCTGGTGAGCCGGGTACGCACGCTGTTCGACGTCGAACTGCCCGTCAGGGCCCTGTTCGAGGAGCCGACGCCGGCCGGGCTGTCCCGGCGGCTGACCGGGGCGGCCGGCGCCCAGCCACCGCTGCGCCCGATGCCCCGGCCCGAACGGGTGCCGCTCTCCTACGCGCAGCGGCGCCTGTGGTTCCTGCACCAGCTGCAGGGGCCGGGCCCCACCTACACCATCCCGGCGGCCCTGCGGCTGACCGGCCCGCTGGACCTGGCGGCGCTGCGCGGCGCGGTGGACGACCTGCTGCTCCGTCAGGAGGCGCTGCGCACGGTCTTCCCCGACGCCGGCGGCGAGCCGTACCAGCGGCTGCTCGCCCCCGGGGAGCTGCCCTCCGTGCTCACGGCCGAGGAGACCGACGAGGACGGCCTGGCCGCCGCACTCGCCGCGGCGGTCGGGCGGGGCTTCGAGATCGGCTCCGAACCTCCGCTGCGGGTACGGGTGTTCCAGGTCGGGCAGGAGCAGCACGTGCTGCTGCTCCTGCTGCACCACATCGCCGGCGACGGCTGGTCGATGGGCCCGCTGCTGCGCGACCTCACCGCCGCGTACGGCGCGCGGGTCCTTGGCACCGGGGCCGGCCCGGCCGAACTGCCGGTGCAGTACGCCGACTACGCGCTCTGGCAGCGCGAGCTGCTCGGCGACGAGGCCGACCCGGAGAGCCGGATGGCCCGTCAGATCGCCTACTGGCGCGAGCGCCTGGACGAGCTGCCGGCCGCGCTCGACCTCCCCGCCGACCGGAGCCGGCCGGCTGTGCCCAGCGGTGCGGGCGGCCTGGTGCACTTCCGGATCCCCGAGGAGCTGCACCGGGGGCTGTCCGGCCTGGCCCGCGAGGAGCGCGCCACGCTGTTCATGGTGCTGCACGCCGGACTCGCCGCCCTGCTGTGCCGGCTCGGCGCGGGCACCGACATCCCGGTCGGCAGCCCCGTCGCCGGGCGCACCGACACCGCCGCCGACGAGCTGGTGGGCTTCTTCGTCAACATGCTGGTGCTGCGGACGGACGTCTCCGGCCACCCGGGCTTCCGCGAGCTGCTGGCCCGGGTCCGGGCCACCGGCCTGGAGGCGTACGCCCACCAGGACGTGCCGTTCGAGCGCCTGGTGGAGGTGCTCAACCCGGAGCGCTCGCTCTCCCGGCACCCGCTCTTCCAGGTGGGGCTGGCCCTGCAGAACGTCCCGGGCGAGGAGCTCGCGCTGGAGGGCCTGCGCACCGACGGGCTGCTGCCGGTCGATCCCGGCACCGCCCGCTGGGAGCTGACCTTCACCCTGGTCGAGCGGCGCGGCCCGGACGGCGGGCCCGGCGGCGTCGAGGGCTCGGTCGAGTACAGCTCCGACCTGTTCGACCCTTCGACCGTCCAGGAGCTGACCGAGCGCTACCTGGAGCTGCTCCGGCAGGCGGTGGCCGACCCGGACCTGCCGGTCACCCGGCTCCCGCTGCTCTCGGCGGACGAGAGCGCCCTGCTGGCGCGGTGGGACCGCACCACCGAACCCCGCCCGGCCCCGCCCGGGGTGGAGACCCTGCCGCAGGCCTTCGAACGCGTCGTCGCCCGGGTGCCGGACGAGACCGCCGTGGTGTCCGGGGAGGAGCGGCTGACCTACCGGGAGCTGGACGCGCGCGCCAACCGGCTGGCCCGGCTGCTGGTCGCGCGCGGCGCGGCCCCCGAGCGGGCCATCGCGCTGGCGCTGCCGCGCGGGACCGCCCAACTGGTGGCCGTGCTGGCCGTGCTCAAGTCCGGTGCCTTCCACGTCCCGTTGGACCCGTCGCACCCGGCCGGCCGGCTGGCGGCCGCGCTGCGGGACGCCGGCCCGGTCTGCCTGGTCACCGTCCGGGAGGTGGCGGGCGACCTGCCCGGCGAAGTCCCCTTGCTGGTGCTCGACGAGCCGGACACGGCAAGGGAGTTGGAGCGGTCCGCGGCGACGGCGCTGACCGACGCCGAGCGCCGGGCGCCGCTCACCGGCGGGCACGCCGCCTACGTGATCTACACCTCCGGGTCCACCGGGACGCCGAAGGGCGTCGTGGTGCCGCACTCGGGCGTGCTGCACCTGTTCCGGGCCGCCGACGACCTGTTCGGCCTGGAGGATCCCGGCGTCTGGACGGTGTTCCACTCGTACGCCTTCGACTTCTCGGTCTGGGAGTCGCTGGCGGCCCTGCTGCACGGCGGCCGCGCCGTCCTGGTGTCGCAGGAGCAGGTGCACTCGGGGCCGGCCTTCCTGCGGCTGCTGGCCGAGGAGCGGGTCACCGCGCTGACCCAGACCCCGTCCTCCTTCCAGCAGCTGCTGGAGGCGGCCCAGGCCGATCCGGAGACCGCCGCCCGGCTCGCCCTGCGCACGGTGGCGATCGGCGGCGAGCTGCTGGAGACCACCCGGCTGGAGCCCTGGTACGCGCTGTTCCCGGCCGGCCGGCCGGTGCTCGCCAACGTCTACGGGCCCACCGAGAACTCGGTGCTGACGAGCAGTCACGCCATCCGCTCCCCGGGCGAGGAGCCGCCGAACGTGCCGGTCGGCGGCCCGTTCGCCGGGCTCCGGGCGCACGTGCTGGACGCCGGCCTGATGCCGGTGCCGCCCGGCACGGCGGGCGAACTCTACCTGTCCGGGCCCCAGTTGGCCCGCGGCTACCTCAACCGTCCGGCACTCACCGCGGGCCGGTTCACGGCCTGCCCGGCCGGGGCGCCGGGGGAACGGATGTACCGCACCGGCGACCTGGTGCGGCGACTGCCGGACGGGGAGCTGCAGTTCGTCGGCCGCTCGGACGGGCAGGTCAAGCTGCGCGGCTTCCGGGTCGAGCTCGGCGAGATCGAGGCCCGGCTGCGCGCCCGGCCGGAGATCGCCGACGCGGCGGTGCAGGTGGTGCGGGGCCCGCGCGGCCCGCTGCTGGCCGGCTACCTCGTCCCGGCCCCCGGGGCCGAGCCGGACCACGCCGGACTGCGCACCGCGCTGCGGCGCGAGCTGCCGGACCACATGGTGCCCACCGCCTTCGTGGAGCTGCCACGGCTGCCGCTGAACCGGAACCGGAAGCTGGACCGCTCCGCGCTGCCCGTGCCCGAGCTCTCCGCCGGGCCGGGCCGCCGGGCCAGGACCCCGCACGAGCAGGTGCTGTGCGAGCTGTTCGCGGACGCCCTGGGCCTGCCCGAGGTGGGCATCGACGACAACTTCTTCGAACTGGGCGGGCACTCCCTGCTGGCCGCCCGCCTGGTCCGGGCCGCCCAGGACGTGACGGGCTCCGCGCTCTCGGTCCGGGTGCTGTTCGAGGCCCCGACGCCGGCCCTGCTGGCCGAGCGGACCGGCCTGCCCACCTCCCCCCGCGACGCGCTGGCCGCGCTGCTCCCGCTGCGCACCTCCGGCAGCCGTCCGCCGCTGTTCTGCGTCCACCCGGCCGGCGGCATCAGCTGGTGCTACGCGGGCCTGCTCCAGTCGCTGGACGCCGAACAGCCGCTCTACGGGCTCCAGGCACCGGGCCTGACCGACCCTCAGGACCTGCCGGAGTCGCTCGGGGAGCTGGCGGAGCGGTACGCGGCGCTGATCCGCGAGGTCCAGCCCAGCGGGCCGTACCACCTGCTGGGGTGGTCGTTCGGCGGAGTGGTGGCCCACGAGACGGCCCGGCGGCTGCGGGAGGCCAGGGAGGAGACCGCCCTGCTGGCCCTGCTGGACGCCTACCCGTACACCTCGTCGGCCGAGCCGGGGGTGCCCGACGACGCCCAGGTGCTGGCGTCCGCGCTGGACTACTTCGGCTCGCTCGCCGGGGGCACCGGCCGGCTGTCGCACGAGGAGCTGACCCCGGAGTCGGTCGCCGCGCTGCTCCGGGAGAACGGCATCGAGGCCCTGGACGAGGAGCAGCTGCGGGCCTTCGTGGCGGTGTACCGGACCAACTACCGGCTCCGGCAGGAGTTCGTGCCCGGTCTCCTGGAGGGGGACGTCCTGCTGCTGCGGGCCGCGCTCGGCGACACCGCCGAGGTGGCCTCCCCCGCCCTGTGGGAGCAGTTCGTCACCGGAACGGTCCGCAGCCACGACATCGACTGCGAGCACCACCGGATGACCGAGCCCGGCCCGCTGGCCGCGGTCGGCCGGCTGCTCGAGGAGGCGCTGCGCGGGGCCGGGAAATCCCGGGGCTGACCGGAGGCGGAAAAGGGCGGTGGGGGGGGGGGGGGGGGGGGCCCCCCCCCCCCCCCCCCCACCCACCGGCCCCCGCCCCCCCCACAAGAGCCGCGCGCAAACCAACCACCACAAGGGGGGGGTGAACCCCGGGGGCGGGGGGGGGGGGGGGGACA
>NZ_JBVJLD010000036.1:0-36227 GCF_055584905.1 Kitasatospora sp. NPDC088742
CTGACATGGGGGGGGGGGGGGGGGGGGGGGGGTGGGGGGGGGGGGGGGGGGGGGGGGGGGGGGGGGGGGGGGGGGGGGGGGGGGGGGGCCCCCCCCCCCCCCCCCCCGGGCCGGTCAGTTGGCCTGGTTGACGGCCTTGTCGTAGGGCAGCGCCAGGTACGGGAAGGTGGCGCCGAAGGGCCTGTCGGCGGTGTTCACCTTGTCGCCGGCGGCGAGGGCCTGGACGAACTTGCCGGGAGTGGCACCCTCCACCACCTGGAGGGCGATGTCGACGACGTCGTCACCCAGGCGGCGTCCGTTGGGGAAGCCCTGGAAGTCGCCGTTGAGGACGCCGAGCCGGTCGGGGTTCGGCGTGACGGGGGTGGACATGTTCAGGCGCAGCTCCTCGGCGGGCACGAACGCGCCGGGGTCGATGTCCTGGTTCATCAGCTGGGAGTTGAGGTCGACCGCCAGCGGGCCGTTGGCGGCCTTGGCGATGCCGGTGAGGAAGATCTCCTGGAGGTCGGTGCGGGGAGTGGCCGGGGCCGGGAGGCCGTAGATCGCCTGGATCAGCTTGGGCACCTCGGGCTCCAGGACCCGGGCCACGACGGCGGGCTGCTTGTGGTCCTCGGACGGGGGGAGTGAGTTGAAGGCGTCCTTGAGGCCGGAGGGGAGGACGACCTCGTTGACGAGCGGGTTCCCCAGACGGGAGACCTGGACGAACGTGCCGACCGGGTCGGCCTTGCCGGGGCTGAGCTTGAGGGTCTGCTTCTCGGTGCTGGACCAGATGCCGATCACCGGGTTTCGGCCCGGGTCGCCCTTGTAGGCGAGGCGGCTCTTGGGGATCTGGAGCGCGACCGAGTTGACGTTGTATCCGGCGAGGGTGTTCTGCCCGACCTCGGAGAGGTTGCCGCCGTACAGCAGGTCGAAGACCCGCAGGTCGAGGAAGAACGGGTCGGCTGCCTGAGTGGCCACCGTCCGGCCACCGCCCGGGAGTTGGGCGGTCGCCTGGTCGCGGAGCATTCCGTAGTTCGGCATCGACGCCCGGCCGGTGTCGGAGGGGGCGACCTGGCCGCGCTCGACCAGGGTGACCGGGTCGCAGTCCGGCCGGAGCTCCTGGAGGGTGTAGTACTGCCGGAACAGCAGGGTCGGGTCGGTGAGGTTGTTGACCGGCCCGTTGTTGTAGAGGAACGTGCCGGTGCCGCGCGCGTCCTCGGTGTGGAAGGTCCAGCGGTAGGTGACGTCGGGCCTGCCGGTGCCCTGCGAGTCGATGTTGATGTCGTAGTGCGCACCCTCGGCCCAGGGGTAGAAGTTCGGGCCGCCGTTGGGCTCCTGGAAGGGCAGCCAGTTGGCGATCAGGGTGACGGTGTCGGGGTCTTCCGGGCTGGTGAAGGCGTAGAGGTCGGTGTTGTCGACCTGGGGGTCGGCGGCGATCAGCGGCGCCTCGCGGTGGCTGGAGGCGGTGCTGACGCCGGCACCCGTCCCCAACAGGGCGGTGCCGGCCAGCGCGAGGCCCATGGCGGTCAGCACCGCCGCGGAGCGGGCGGCGGAGCTGGTGCGGGCACGTTGGCGCTTCACGGTCATGTAGGTCCGTTTCTCACTCGGGTGACGGAACGTCGGCTCCGTGCCGTGGGTGCGCGGAGCCGGGGACACGGGACGAACCGGTTGGTCCGAACTCTGGGCCGTGTCCCGTGGGACGTTCGGTCGTGCGCTGAGCACGGCTTGGCCCGCCCACCCGGACGGAGCAGAGGTGCAACCCGTTCGGCCCCGTGCCGCGCCGTCGGCGCGGTCCCTGAGCCCGTGCCACCGCGCTGCGTGCCTCCCGGTCGGACGGCCGTGCGATGCATGGGGACGTCGGCCCGTAGCCTGCTCCGCACAGGTGATCCTTCGGCGCCGTTGGGGTGGTGACGGCGATCCGCCGCCCGCCGGCCACGAATGTGAGCGCGGGCCGCTGCCGGCCCACCCGTACCGGCCCGGGCATCACCGCCCGGCGCCGGAGACCTCCCGGAGGACCAGCGTGCCAGTCCCACGACCTCTTGCCCGGACCGTCGCGGCGGCATCGGGTGCGCTGCTGCTGACCGGCCTCGCCGCCCCCACCGCGGCGGCCCACCCGCTGGGGAACTTCTCGGTCAACCACTACCTCGGGTTCACGGTCCACCCCGACCACCTCGACCTCCTCGCCGTCACGGACACGGCCGAGATCCCGACCCTGCAGGAGCTGCCACGGGTGGACCGGAACGGGGACGGCACCACCGACGAGGGCGAGCGTGCGCTCTGGGCCGGAGAGCAGTGCGCGCGGACCGCGGAGCGGTTGCGGGTGACGGGCGGTGCCGGCGCCGCACCGTTGTCCTGGAGCACCACGTCCGCGGGCTTCGTCCACCAGGACGGAGCGGCGGGTCTGCGCAGCAGCCGCCTGGAGTGCCGGCTGCGCACCGTGCTCCGGCTGCCGGAGGCCGGGGTGGAGCTGCGCGTGACCAGCGGGACCGATGTCACAAGGGTGGGGTGGAACGAGATCACGGCCCGGGGCGAGGGCGCCGTGGTCTCGGACTCCGACGTGCCCGTCGGCTCCGTCTCCGGTGAACTGCGGGACTACCCGAGGGAGTTGCTCGACAGCCCCAGCGGTGTGACACACGCCCGGTTCGTGGCCCGCCCCGGGGACGGTGGAGACGTCCGAGCCATCGGCGGGACGGTCGCGACCTCGGGCCCGGCCGCCTGGCTGGCCCGCTTCGACGCCGAGCTCGCCGAACTCGGCGCGGCCGAGCGGCTGACCGTCCCGCTCGGCCTGTTGGCCGTCCTGCTGTCCCTGCTGCTGGGCGCAGGGCACGCCCTCCTGCCGGGTCACGGGAAGACGGTGATGGCGGCGTACCTGGCCGGGAGGCAGGGCCGCACCCGGGACGCCGTGACCGTCGGGGTCACCGTCACGGCGACCCACACGGTCGGGGTACTGGTCATCGGGCTCGCCCTGACGGCCTTCTCCTCGCTGGCGGGGGACGTGCTGCTCGGCCGGCTCGGAGTGCTGAGCGGGCTCCTGGTCACCGCGGTCGGCGTGAGCCTGGTGCGGGACGCCGTCCGGAGACTTCCCGGCGAGGCTGCCCGGAAGGGCACTCACGCACATGTCGGGGACAGGGCGCAGAGGGAACTCGTCCACGCGGGGGCGACCTCCGGCGTCCACGGGCCCGCGCACGACGACCACCCGCACCCGCACCCGCACAGCCACGGCCACGGCCACGACCACGACCACGAGCACCCGCACGGCCACGACCACCATCACCACGGTTGGTTCGGCGGCGGCCATCACCACCACGGCCCTGACGCCCCGTCACGCGGGCGGCTGATCGGGCTGGGAATCGCCGGAGGCATCGTCCCCAGCCCGTCCGCGCTGGTGGTGCTGCTCGGTGCGGTGGCACTCGGACGGACGCTGTTCGGGGCGGCCCTGGTCCTCGCCTACGGCCTGGGCATGGCCGCGACCCTCACCGCCGTGGGCCTGCTGCTGGTCCGGGTCGGCGACCGGCTGCGGGCGGTGCAGGACGGCCCGGTGGCCCGGACACTGCGTCACCTCGCGCCGTACAGCGCCCTTCTCACCACTCTGCTCGTGCTGGCCGTGGGGCTCGGGTTGGTCGTCCGCAGCCTGCCCTCGGCCTTGTGAGCCGGAGACCCGTGACCGCCCAGACCGCCGTGCCGCAAGGAGATCGGATCACCGTGACCACCCGCACCGCCCGCGCCTTGGGGCTGGCCGTCCTGCTCGCCCCGCTGATCGCCTCCTGCACCATCACCACCACCACCGCGGCCGACGGAACCTTCGACGCCCAGGCCGCCGCCGCCCCGTCCCCGACCTGCGTCCGGCACCAGACCCAGGAGCCCGGCGCCCGGTACACCTCCGGGCAGGGAGCGGATCCGCGCGCGGTCCTGGAGATGATGCGGTTCTACACCGCGAACGGGACCAAGCCCTACTGCGACGGCGGCCCGCCCACCGCGTCCGACCGCCGCTGGACCGAGCTCTACGCGGACCTCGGCGGCGACCCGCGGTACCTGACGGCCCGCCGGCCCTGACGGTCGCCCCCGGACCGCATCGTCACCCTCCCGGGTGAAGATGCGGACCGCCGGGCAATCCGGTGGAGGCCGACCGCCGAAGGCAGGGCGGATGTGCCCGTGCCGAGCGGGCATCGGAGGAGAAGGGGCGTGATGGCCGGAGAGCGCATCGACACCCGTTTGCTGGAAGAGCTGACCGAGCAGTCGCAGGACCTGAACAGCGACGCGCTGCGGATCACCCGCAGCGCGCTGGACGACTTCGGGCAGGCGGCGGAGCCGGCCGGGCGGCGCTGGTGGCAGCGGGGTCAGGTCCTGGCGGGAGCGGCGGCGGTGACGGCGTTGTCCGGTTCGGCGCGGGCCTTCGCGGCCACCGCCACGGCGGACGACATCATGGCGCTGCAGACGGCGGCGTCGCTGGAGAACCTGGCGGTGAGCGCCTACCAGACGGCCGCCACGCAGCCGTTCATCAAGGACGGCAACAAGACGGTGGCGGCGTTCATCGCCAAGACCACCGAGCAGCACCAGGCGCACGCGAAGGCGTTCAACTCGGGCGCCACACAGGCGGGTGGGAAGGCGCAGACGGGTCCGGACCCGAAGTACAAGGCCGTGGTCGACGTCGGCGGGGTGGCCAAGCTCGCCCTGCAGTTGGAGGACCAGGCTGCGCAGACCTACCTGTTCGCGACCTACAACGTCACCAGCCCGGCCGGCATCACCACCGCCGCGACCATCGCCCCGGTGGAGGCCATGCACGCCGCGATCCTGCACTACGTCCTGGGCGAGTACCCCGTCCCGGCCGACTTCCTGCCCGTCGACAAGGCCGCCAAGCCCGGCCTTCTGACGGTCTGACAGCGGCCAGGACGGACGGGACCGACCTGCTGCGCTACGGCAGGCTCGCCTCGGCCTCCGCGTTCCACCGCCTCAGGGCCGTCCCGACCACCCGTCACCCGGGCGTGGTCGGCCGGTCACCAGCTCGGGTGGGTGCTGACGCCGCCGTCGACGACCAGGTCGTGGCCGGTGATCCAGGAGGCGAGCGGGGAGGCGAGGAAGAGGCAGGCGTCGGCGACGTCGCGGGGGGTGCCGAGGCGGGTGAGCGGGGCGGACCGCTGCCAGCGGGTGACGCCCTCGGGCCAGGCCTCGGTGAGGCCGGGGCGGGTGATCAGGCCGGGGGAGACGGTGTTGACGCGCACGCCGCGCGGGCCGAGTTCCAGTGCGGCGGCGCGGGCGAACATGATCAGGGCGGCCTTGGCGGTGGCGTAGTGGGCGTGGCCGACGGCGGGACGGCTCCCCTCGATGGAGGCGAGGTGGGTGACGGAGCCGCCCGGCGGGAGGAGCGCAGCGGCCGCACGGGTGAGGCGGACGGGGCCGTGGAGGTCGGTGTCCACCACCGACTGCCAGTCGGAGTCGGTGAGTTGGTCGAAGGCGGCGACGGGCTGGATGCCCGCGCAGTTGACCACGGTGTCCAGGCGGCCGTGGTGTTCGGCGGCCTGTCGGACGGCTCGGACGGTCTCGGCCTCGCTGCCCAGGTCGCCGTGGACGGTGGTGGCGCGGCCGCCCTGGGCGGCGATCCGTTCGGCGACCTCGGCCAGGGCGGGGGAGGGGCGGCGTCCGTGCAGCACCACCGCCGCGCCGACCTCGGCGAAGCGCTCCGCGACGCCCGCGCCGATCCCGCCCGTGGCGCCGACCACCAGCACGGCCCGGCCGGCCAGGCCCAACGGGTCGACGGCAGCGGGGGCGTTGGGGGCTGCGGGCTGAGGGTCAGTCATGACGGCCCTTCCAGTGGGAGTCGGCCGCCATGGTGAGCGGTCCGTCGGTGCGGCACAACTGCCGGATCAGGTCGGCACGTTGTGGATAGGCGGCGGCCAACTCGGCGGCCGTGCCGCCGTGGTAGTCCGAGGGCAGGAAGCCCGGCGCCATGCTGGCGCCGAACAGTGACCAGCCGCCGCCCGGGGTGACCCGGGCGCCCATCCACGTCCCGCCGGGTACGACGTGCTGGACGCGCGGGGCCGGAGCGCTGCCGTCGCCGAGCAGCACCAACTCGTCGGTGCCGTCCGGGTGGAGGAGCAGCAGCTCCAGCGGGTCGCCCCGGTAGAAGTGCCAGACCTCGTCGCGGGGGAGCCGGTGCAGGGCGGAGAACTCGCCGGGCCCGGAGCCGAGCAGGGCGAGGATCACCGACCCGGCGGGGCGGCCGGAGCCGTCGTCCGGTCCGGCCCAGATCCGGTCGAACCGCCCGCCCTCGGCGGGCAGCGGCACCAGCCCGTACGCCCGGGCCACTTCGTCCGCGGTGGTCATCCGGAGTTCCCCTTCCCTCGTCCTCCACAAATGACGGCAGTGGTGATCCTACGGAGGGCCCGGCCGTGGGAGGCCGCGCTACCCGTCCCGGGGCGGGGGCTAACCCTGTTATGGCCCGGACAAGTTGGGGGTTATCCCCTTCCTGTACAGCCAACAAGCGTGCAATGGTACATGTCACCCAGCACCCCCCACGGCTGTCGGAGGTCCCCCACCATGCGCTTCACACGCATGCCCAGAGCGCTGTTCACCGCAGCACTCACCTGCACGATGGCGCTCGGCGCCTTCTCGGCCCAGAGCCAGGCTGCCCCCAACAGCCCGTTCCAGGCGCCGAGCAGCACGAGTGCGACGAGCGTCACCGGCCCCACCCGCCCGGCCCCGCAGCCCGCCGCGGCCACCGTCGCCAAGGAGCAGGCGGCACACGCCAAGGAGGACGCAAAGCTCGACCTCAGCCAGCGGGCCCCGCGCACCGCACCCCGCACCCAGGAGTCGCTGAACGCCGAGTCGAAGGCGCAGCAGGCCCCGAGCGCCGAGACCCCGAGCGCTCAGGCCGCGGCGGCCTGCAACACCGCGGACTTCACCTCCCGCACCGGCAGCGCCCTGGTGACGGCGGTCAAGGGCGCCACCGTGGACTGCGTGAACACGCTGTTCACCCTCACCGGCACCGACGCCAACAAGGCGTTCCGCGAGGCCCAGATGGTCACCATCGCCAACGCCCTGCGCGACGTGGCGGTCAACTACCCGGGCAACAACACCACTTCGACCGCGCAGCTGGTGCTCTACCTGCGCGCCGGGTACTTCGTGCAGTTCTACAACTCCGGTGCCGTCGGCAGTTACGGCACCAGCCTGAAGAACGCGATCCGGCCCGCGCTGGACGCCTTCTACGCGGCCCCGCGCTCCGGCGACGTCACCGACGCCAACGGCGACATCCTCAGCGAGGCCGTGACGCTGATCGACAGCTCCGGCGAGAACGTCCGCTACCTGTACGTCGTGAAGCGCCTGCTGAACGGCTACGGAGCCTCGTACGACGCGTACTGGGGCATGAAGGCGGCCGTCAACAACGTCTACACGGTGCTCTGGCGCGGCCACCAGATGCCCGAGTTCATCACCGCGGTGCAGAACGACACCAGCGTGCTCACCCAGCTGGACTCCTTCGCCACCAAGTGGAACGCCAAGCTCGGCAGCGACACCGGCTACCTGGTGTCCAACGCCGGCCGCGAGCTCGGCCGCTTCCTCCAGGAGGCCCCGCTCCAGCCCACCGTCCGCCCGCTGGCCAAGCACCTGCTCGACCAGAGCCAGCTGACCGGCCGGACCTCCGCGCTCTGGATGGGCCTCGCCGAGATGGCCGACCAGTACGACAAGGCGAACTGCTCGTACTACGGCACCTGCGACCTCTCCAACCGGGTCAAGGCCGCGATCCTGACCGTCCGTCAGACCTGCAGCCCAAGCCTGAAGATCCAGGCCCAGCAGATGACCTCCGCCGAACTCAGCGCCACCTGCACCAGCCTGGCCAACCAGGACGCCTTCTTCCACAACCTGGTGCGCGACAACGGCCCCGTCGCCGGTGACAACAACACCAACCTGGAGGTCTCGGTCTTCGACTCCAGCAGCGACTACCAGACCTACGCCGGCGTCATCTTCGGCATCGACACCGACAACGGCGGCATGTACCTGGAGGGCAAGCCGGACGTGGCGGGCAACCAGGCCCGCTTCATCGCCTACGAGGCCGAGTGGGTCCGCCCGGACTTCCAGATCTGGAACCTCAACCACGAGTACACCCACTACCTCGACGGCCGCTTCGACACCTACGGCGACTTCGACGCCGGCCAGGTCAAGCCGATCATCTGGTGGGTGGAGGGCTTCGCCGAGTACGTCTCCTACCACTACCGCGGCGTCAAGTACGACGACGCGATCACCGAGGCGGGCACCCACCGGTACGCGCTCTCCACGCTCTTCGACACCACCTACGACAACACCGACCAGACCCGCACCTACAACTGGGGCTACCTGGCGACCCGTTACATGCTCCAGTCGCACCGCTCCGACGTGGACGCGCTGCTCGCCAAGTACCGCACCGGTGACTACGCGGGCGCCTACACCTACCTGAAGTCCACCATAGGCACCCGCTACGACGCCGACTTCAACAGCTGGCTGACCGCCTGCAACGCCGGCAACTGCGGCACCGTCACGACCCCGCCGGTGACCGAGTGCACCCTCGCGGACAGCCGCCAGCTCGACAAGAACTGCGGCCGCTCCAACCTCTCCGCCGCCACCGGGAACCTCTCCTACCTCTACATCTACCTCCCGGCCGGCACCCCCAAGCTCACCGTCACCAGCACCGGCGGCACCGGCAACGCCGACCTGTACTACAACGCCAGCGGCTGGGCCACCAACACCTCGTACAACCAGCGGTCCACCGGCGCCACCAACGCCGAGACCCTGACCATCAGCAACCCGCCGGCGGGCTGGAACTACATCAGCCTCTACGCCCAGCAGGGGTTCAGCGGGGCGTCGGTCTCCACCACCTACTGACCGACCCCCGCGTGACCGGCGGGACCCCGGGCGGAGCGGGGAGTGGGTAACCCGATCCGCCCGGTACGCAGGACGGCCCGGCCCAGCACGGTGGGCCGGGCCGTCCGGCACGTCCGGGGCCGGCCGCGGGCCCGTGCAGCCGTACCCATCGCGTAGGAGAGTAAGCGGAGCGGCCCGGATAACAGGAATCTCTGGACAGTGTTTCCGCAGGTCGGGGCCGGTGTCGGGGGCCGCCGACGGGTTCGCTCCCGGCACTTGGCGGGACGGCGGATCTCCCATAACCTCCGGGCGTGAGCAGTGGTGCTCACCGAGGAGATGGGGGACGGCGCGTGGAACTGGAGCTGCGGCACCTGCGCACCCTGTGCGTGATCGCCGAGGCGGGCAGCCTCGGCCGGGCAGCGGCCGTGCTCGGCCACAGCCAACCGGCGGTCAGCACCCAACTCGGGCGCATCGAACGGCACTTCGGAGAGAGCCTGTTCCTCCGCACGCCCACCGGCGTGAAGCCCACCGCCTACGGCGCCCAGATACTCGCCCGGGCCCGCGAGGTGCTCGCCGCCGTGGAACGGATCGGCCGCCGGGCGGACGAGGCCCCGGCGGTGCCCACCGGACGCGCGCTGCGGCTGGCCGCCACCAACACCCCCGTGCTGCCCGGCATGGTCCGGCGGCTGCGCGGCCGGCTGCCCGAGGTCCCACTGACCGTCAGCAGCGTGTACGCCTCCTCGGCCATCGTCGAACTGCTGGAGCAGGAGGAGATCGACGCCGCGCTGGCCGTCGACTACCCCGGCCAGGAGCTCTCGCACTCCGCCGCCGTCGAGCACCGCGGCATCATCACCGAGCCGGTCTTCCTCGCCCTCCCGGCCGGACACCGCCTGCGCCACCGGTCCGAGGTCTCGCTCGCCGAGCTGGCCGACGAGGCCTGGTTCCTCACCCCCGACGACGGGGCCGGCTGGCCCGGCTTCTTCCACTCCGCCTGCGCGGCGGCCGGCTTCACCCCGGCGGTGGTGCACGAGTTCCTCGGCGACCAGGTGCAGCTCCAGCGGATGATCGCCGAGGGCCTGGGCGTCTCGGTCGTGCAGGCCACCATCCAGCCCATCCCCGGGGTGATCGTGAAGCCGCTGACCGGCACCCCGCTGTGGACCCGCTACCTGCTGGTCTGGCGCCGGGACGGCCGGGCCGGCGAGGTGGCCGAGACCCTCTACCGCTCGGCCGTGGACTCCTACCGCGAGCTGATCAGCCGGGCCCCGCACTTCCAGACCTGGATGGCGCGGACCTACGGCTGAGCACGGGCGCGGGGCATTAAATAGGTACCCGTGACTTGGCGGCCCCCGATTGATCCCGTGCCGGGTTCGGGCGAGGCTTTGCGGCAGGAGGCCCGCCCCACACGCCTTCGGGAGTCGCAGATGATCGCCACCGACCAGACCGCCCCCGACCTCGCGGTACGCGAGGGATCGGCAGCGTGTGCCATGCCGGCCGAACCGGCCGCCGTGCCGGCCCTGCGGCACTTCGCCCAGGCGCTGGCCCGCCAGTGGGGGGTGCCGGACAGCGTCGAGGAGGCCCTCTCGTTGATCGTGACCGAGCTGGTCGCCAACGCCGTGCGGCACAGCGGCAGCGCCGAGGTCGCCGTGCTGCTCGCCAGCGACGGCGTCACGGTGATCGTCCAGGTCCGGGACAACGGCCACTGGCGCCCGCAGGCAGCCACCGGCCCCGAGGACTGCACCGGCCGCGGCCTGCTGCTGGTCGAGGCCTACGCGGCCGGCTGCACCATCCGCCGCACGGACTCCGGCACCCAGGTGACGGCCGAACTGCTGGTGCCCGAGGCCGCCTGACGCCGTAACCGCCCGTCCCGCCTCCGCCGCGACGGCGGCCGGCCGCCCGGCCGGGCCGCGCCGCCGTTTGCCCGCTGACCTGCGCCGATCTAGCGTGGCCAGGACAGGGAAGGTGATCGCGTGGCAGCAGGCCCCGGGCGACCGGCCCCCGGCAGGAGCTTCGAGTTCGTCGGCCGTCAGCGGGAGCTCGGGCTCCTGCTGGCGGCCGTGCGGCATCCGCCCGCCGTGGTCCTGGTCGAGGGGGAGGCCGGGATCGGGAAGTCCCGGCTGGTCCACGAGGCCGCGCTCGCCCTGACCGCCGAGGGCCACCGGGTGCTCACCGGCCACTGCCACCCGCTGCGCGAGCCCTTCCCCTACGGCCCGGTGATGGACGCGCTGCGCAAGGGCGGCCGCTGGCTCCCCGCCGAGGGCGTCCCGCCCACCGCCGGTGCCCTCGCCCCGCTGCTGCCCGACCTCGCCGACCGCCTGCCGCCCCCGCCGCCACGGGCCCGGGACGCCCAGGCCGAACGGTACCAACTCGTCCACGGGGTAAGGGCGTTCCTCTCCGCGATCGGCCCGGCCGTGCTGGTGGTCGAGGACCTGCACTGGGTCGACGAGGCCACCCGCGAGCTGCTCCTGCTGCTGGCCCGCGACCTGCCCGAACGGCTCGGCCTGGTCGGCACCTACCGGGCCGAGGACCTGCCGCCCCGCACCCCCGTGCTCGGCGCCGCCTACCGGCGCCCGCCCGGCACCAGCGGCGCCGTTATCCGGCTGGCCCCGCTCTCCGAGGCGGAGATCGGCGAGCTGGCCGCCGCCGCCCTCGGCGGGCAGGCCACCCCCGACCTGACCGCCGCCCTCTACCTGCGCAGCGAGGGCCTGCCGCTGGTCGCCGAGGAGGACCTGATCACTCTCGCCGAGCAGAGCTCGCACGGCCCTCCGGCCGGGGCCACCGCCGCCGACCTGGCCCACGCGGAGGTGCCCCGCGGCCTGAGCGAAGCGGTCACCGACCGGCTGGCCACCCTCTCCGAGACCGGCGCCGCCGTGGTGGACGCCGCCGCGGTGCTGGCCGTTCCCGCCACCGAGGACCTGCTCGCCGCCGTCGCCGGACTCGACCCGGAGCGCGGCGCGCAGGGGCTGACCGAGGCGCTCCAGGCGGCGGTCCTGCGCGAGACGGGGCACCGCGACCTCGGGCGCGGCGCGCACCGCGAGGGCGGCGTGCACCGCGAGGAGGGGCCACCGCCCGGACCCGGGCACGGCGGGCGGTACGTCTTCCGGCACGTGCTGGCGCAGCAGGTGGCGTACCGTCACGTGCCCGGGCCGCAGCGGGCCCGGCTGCACCGCCAGGCCGTCGAGGCGCTGCGCGCCCTGACGCCCCCTCCGCTGGTGCAGATCGCCCACCACACCCTGGCCGCCGGCGACCGCGAGGCCTGGCTGCCCCGGGTGGAGGAGGCCGCCGAGCAGTCCATCGCCCTGGGCGACACCGGCACCGCCGCCGCCCTGCTGCACCAGGCCCTCGAACAGCCCCACCTCTCCGCCGAGGACCGCT
Organism: Kitasatospora sp. NPDC088742; assembly: GCF_055584905.1. Classification (NCBI taxonomy): domain Bacteria; kingdom Bacillati; phylum Actinomycetota; class Actinomycetes; order Kitasatosporales; family Streptomycetaceae; genus Kitasatospora; species Kitasatospora sp. NPDC088742. The sequence continues at coordinate 12,178 of NZ_JBVJLD010000036.1, forward strand.
CGCGCACCGCCCTGGCCCTCGGCAGGATCGCGGTGAACGGCCCGGACCACCTGGCCAACGCCGCCGTGCTGCGCTCCATCCTGGCCGACCCCCGGCTGCCCATCGCCACCTGCGGCGAGATCCGGATGGACCTCGGCCTGCTGATGGTCAATCACGGCGGCGACCGCTCCGGGTACGAGGAGCTCGCCCGCTCCGTCGGCGAGTTGGAGTCCAAGCCGGAGAAGGCCGCCCGGGCGATGATCGCCATGGCGATGAACGAGCGGGACGAGGCGGCGGCCCGCTCCCGGGCCTGGCTGGAACGCGCCGAGCAGACCCTCGCCGGCAGCCCCGACCAGGCCGTACGGGCCGCCGCCCGGGCCACCCGGCTGACCCTGCTGGCCCGGGACGGCGACCCGGCGGTCTGGGCCGAACTCGACCGCCTGCCACGCCGTTCGGCCGACACCGACGTGCTGCGCCAGACCACCCGGGCGGTCTACAACGTCGGCGAACTGGCCGTCGAACTGGGACACGACCGGCGGGCCGCCGAACTCCTCGCGGAGAGCCGGGAGTTGGCCCGCCGGGCGGACATCCCCTACCTGGAGTGCTACAGCCGGATCGCCCTGCTGAGGCTGGACGCGCTGGCCGGGAGGTGGGAGGGGATCGAACGGGGCTTCGCCGAACTGGCCGACCAGTACCCGGACATGGCGATGGCCGGGACGGAGGAAAGCCTCATCCTCGGCCGGCTGGCCGCCGCCCGGGGCCGCACCGCCGAAGCCCTGCGCCGCTACCGGGCCGCCGCCGAGTACGGCGAACGGGAGTCGCAGGTGACCTCCGCGGTCCGCGCCGCCGCCGGCCTGGCCGCCGCCCGGCTGGCCGAGGGCGCCCCGGAGGACGCCTGGGCCACCGCGACCCCGGCGGTGCGGCTGCTCGCCCGGGCGGGGGCCTGGGCCCGGGCGACCGGCCTGCTGCCGGTGGCGGTCGCCGCGGCCCTCGCCTGCGAGGAGGAGGCGGCCGCGACGGCGCTGGTGGAGCAGGCGGGGGAGGGCCTGCGGGGCCGGGACGGCCCGGGCGCCCGGGCCGAGCTCCACCTCGCCCACGGCCTGCTGCAGGCGCAGGGCCAACCGGCCCTCGCCGCCGAGCACTTCACCACCGCCCGGGACATCTGGCAGGCCATCGGCCGCCCGTACGACGCAGCCCTCGCCGCCGAGCAGTTGGCCCGCGCGCTGCTCGCCGCGGCCTCCCGGGACCGGGCCGCCGCCCAACTCGCCGACGCCGTCGACACCTTCACCCGCCTCGGCGCCACCGCCGACGCCGCCCGCTGCGGCCCCCTGCTCCGCGAACTCGGCCTCACCCGCCCCGCCACCCGGGGCCGCCAGGGCTACGGCTCCAGCCTTTCCCCCCGCGAACGCCAGGTCGCCGACCTCCTCCTGGACGGCGCCACCAACCAGGCCATCGCCCAGGCCCTCTTCCTCTCCCCACGCACCGTCGAACAGCACGTCGCCCACGTCCTGAAGAAGCTCGACACCACCCGCAAGACCATCGCCGACGTCTACCCGGGCGAGGGGACGCAGCCGGGGGCATAGGGCGCGCGGGAACCGTGGACGGTGATGATCACCGGGTTCGAGCCCGGCGCCGTCAGGGGATTGGTGCTGACAATTCGTCAGCAAGGGTTGACCGCGCACCGCCACGGGCCTACAACGTAGGGACGCCGCCCGGAGGGCCCCAAGTCTTCGGGCGGGCAGGAAAGTTCACCTTCTCGCCCCTACCGGGAAAGAGGCTTTCGCATGCGCGTTCGCACCTACCTCGCCCTTGCGGCGGCGGCCGCCACCCTCGCCGTCGGCGCCCTCCCCGCCTCCGCCGCCTCGCCCGTGGCGGCCGCCGTCCTCACCGCCGGCGGCGCCGCCGGCCCGGCCGTCGCGGTCGGCGACGTGCTGGCCGCTCCGCTGGTCTCCGGCACCAAGGCCACCTTCTACTCGACCGCCGCCGGCGGGACCGGCGTCACCTGCGCGGCCTCGCAGTACACCTCCAAGGTCACCGCCAACCCCGCCGCTCCAGGCGTCGCGACCGCCGCGCTGAGCGGCCAGACGTTCAGCTCCTGTACGGCGAACGTCACCGGCGTCACCTCCGTCAAGAGCCTGACGGTCGGAAACCTGCCCTACACCGTCTCGGTCAGCGACGCGGCCGGCCTCCCGGTGACCATGGCGGGTGGTTCGGCCGGGCCGATCCAGGCCACGGCCGTGCTCAACTCCTGGTTCGGGACGCTCACCTGCACCTACCAGCTGAGCGGGGCCTTCACCGGCAGCGCCGACAACACCGCGCACAGCCTTACCTTCCGCAACGAGTACTTCGTCAAGAGCGGCGGCTCGGGCCTCTGCCCCGGCGAGGGCTACTTCTCCGCCGCCTACGGCCCGGTCGCCGACACCACCCAGCCCGGCAGTCCGGTGGTGACCGTCAACTGACCCGCCCCGCAAGCCCGCTGCGCCCCGGTGGCCCGGCCGCTACAGCAGGCCGCCGGTGGCGGAGATGGTCTGGCCGGTGATCCAGGCGGCGTCGGGCCCGGCCAGGAAGGTGACGAGGCCGGCGATGTCGTCGCCGGTGCCGAGCCGGCCGAGCACGGTGTTCCGGGCGGCCCGGACGCGGAGCTGGGGCGGCATGGACTGACGGAGCATCTCCGTGTCGGTGGCGCCGGGGGCGACGCAGTTCACCGTGATGCGACGGGGGCCGAGCTCCTGGGCGGCCACCGCGGTGAACTGCTCGACGGCGGCCTTGGACGCGGCGTAGACCGCGTTCCCGGGAGAGGGGCGGCGCACGCCGATGGAGGACATGGTGATGATGCTGCCGCCGTCGCGCAGGCGGGTCGAGGCCTGCTGGATGGCGAGGAAGGTGCCCTTGGCGTTGACCGCCATCACCCGGTCGTAGGTCTCCTCGCTGGCCTCCTCGATGCGCGCGTGCGGGAGCCAGACCGCCGCGTTGGCCACCAGGACGTCGAGGCCGCCGACCGCCTGCTCGGCCCGGTCGAAGAGCTCGCCGACGCCGCGCGGGTCGGCGACGTCCGCACGGACCGGGTGCGCGCCGGTCGCGTCGGCGACCTCCTGCGCGGCCTCCTCGGCCCGGTGGTAGCCGAACACCACCTGGGCGCCCTCGGCGGTGAGCCGCTCCACGACGGCGCGGCCGATGCCCCGTGAGCCGCCGGTGACCAGCGCCGTGCGTCCCGTCAGGCTTCCCACCATGGCACCTCGTTCGGCTACATTGCGTTGACAAAGCGTTGCATAGAGTAGCATTCCCGGCGGCCGAGGTGATCCAGTCGAAGTGACCAGCCGAGGTGATCGGCGGACGGGAGGGGCGAGTTGAGCGATCGAGCGATGACCAGGTCGGAGGTGCGGGCCGTACTGGTGGACGCCGTAAGGGAGTTGCGGCCGGAGTACGCCGACCTGACCCTCACGGGTGACGAACACCTGAGCGCGGAGCTGGGATTGGACTCGGTGGCCAGGGTCGAGCTGCTGGTGGCGCTGGAGGAGGCGTTCGGGATCGAGGACGAGGTGGATCCGAGGATCTTCATGACGCCCGCGACCGTCAACGACCTGGTGGAGCGGATCGTGGTCGCCGAGGAGGTGGCCCGGTGACCGCCGAAGCGCTGGTGATCCCCTCGCCGAGGGACGGGGACGGGGACGGGGACGGGCAGGGACGCGGCGCCGTCACGGCCTGCCCGGTGAGTGCCGGGCGGGTGTACCTGGCCGGCACCCGGGAGGCGGAGCGCTTCTTCGCGGCCAAGGATGACGAACTGTCACATGCCGAGGGCTGGGACGTGGTCTTCGGCGGACGGTTCGGCCGGGGCCTGCTCAACCTGGACGGCGAACCGCACCGCGACTACCGCCAGGCGCTGATGCCCCTGCTGCGCCGCAGCGCGGTCGCGCTCCACCGCGACACCGTCACCGGGCTGCTGGCCCGGGCCCTGCGCGAACTCCCGGTGGGTGCACCGGTCGACCTGCACGCCTTCACCCAGCCGGTCGCGTTCCGGGTGGCGGCCCGGCTGTTCGCCGGGATGGAGCAGGACGAGGCCGACGAGCTGTTCGGACTCTTCGGCGACCTGCGCACGCCGCCCGCAGGCGAGTTGGGCACTCCGGGAGGCAACCGGGCCGCCCGGCAGGTCGGCCGCGCCCGCCGCCGGGTCCGCGAACTCCTGCGCGAGGCCGTTCACCGGAGCGCGGGCACGGACGCCGACGGCCCGGTGGCCCGGCTGCGCGCGCTGCCCGAGCCGCCACCGGACGACGTGATCGCCGAGAACATCGCCATCCTGATCCTGGCCGGCTACGAGACCACCGGGTACCTGAGCGCCCGGCTGCTCTGGCTGCTGGCCCGTCACCCCGCGGAGCAGGAGGCACTGCGTCGGGAGCTCGAGCGCGCGGAGGCCGACGAGGCCGCCGACCCGACCGGCGGGCCGCTGCTCGAAGCGGCCTTCACCGAGGCGGCCCGGCTGCACCCGCCGCTGGCCTGGCTGCCCCGGCGGGCGGTGGCGGGGTACGAAGCGGGCGCCGGGCAGGCCGTCCCGGCCGGCGCCGAAGTCTTCTACGCGATCGGCGCCACCCAGCGCGATCCGGAGCTGTTCGCGGATCCGGACGCCTTCCGGCCCGAGCGCCACACCGGGAGCGAGGGGCCCGGCCGCCTCGCGCTGACACCCTTCGGGGCCGGTCGGCGGCTCTGCGCCGGTGTCCATCTCGGCACGCTGGAGACCAAGTTGATCGTCACCGAGCTGCTGCGCGGGCACCGGCTCACCGCCCCGGACGGGCCGTACGTCGGCGACGTCTCCCACAACGGATCCACAGTCGTCCCGGACGGGACGCTGCTGGCCCGGCTCGACCGCCTGTCAGGATGATCATGGAAGCGCTCGACCGCCCGACCCTCGGCGAAGCCGTCCTCGCCCTCCACCCCGCGACCGCGGTGCACTATCCCCGGACGGGTGAGCGGCTGACCGCCGCCGACCTCGACCGGCTCTCGGCCCGGTTCGCCCACCGGCTGGTCGCTGCCGGGGTGTGCGGCGGCGAGGTCGTGGGCCTGCTCTGCCCGACCGGCCCCGAGGTCCTGACCGGTCTGCTCGGGACGGTGCGGGCCGGAGCCGCCGCGAGCATGTTCCCGACCTCGGCCGGGGCGCCCGACCGTGAGGCCGAGCGGCTCCTCGCCGCGGTCGACGCCGCCGGGATGCGTCATCTGGTGGTGCATCAGGAGTGCGCCGACACCGGCCGGGCCCTGCGGGAGCTGCGGCCGGAGCTGGTCCTGATCCCGGTCGGTGCGGAGCCGGAGGCGGGCCAAGTCCCTCGCCCCGTCGGAGAGTTGCCGCAGGTCGGGCCGGAGGACCTGGCCGTGGTCCAGTTCACCTCGGGCAGCACCTCGGCGCCCAAGGGGGTCATGCTGTCCCACGCCACGGTGCTCGCCGGGCTGCGGGCCATCGCCGGCTCCGCCCGGATGACCCGGGAGGACGTGATGGTGACCTGGGTGCCGCACTTCCACGACATGGGGCTGTTCGGCCCGCTGGCCCTGCTCCTCGCGGGCGGTACCGTGCACGTGATTCCGCCGCTGGACTTCGTCCGGCGGCCCGCCCGGGTGCTCCGGCTGCTGGCCGACACCGGCGCCACCATGATGACCGGCCCGGACTTCGCGTACCGGCGGCTGGCCGCCGCCGCCACCGAGGAGTTGACGGCGGGTCTGGACCTGTCGCGGTGGCGGCTGGCCTTCAACGGCGCCGAGCCCGTCCGGGCCGAGACCGTCGCGGCCTTCGCCGCCCGGCTGGCCCCGGCAGGCGTGCCCGCCTCGGCGATGTACCCGGTGTACGGCATGGCGGAGGCCACCCTCGCCGTCACCTTCCCGGAGCCCGGCGCGGTGCCACGGGTCGTCCACCTGGACCGTCGGCTGCTGGCCGACCGGGGCCGGGCGGTGGTGGTGGCGCCCGGGCATCCGTCGGCCAAGGCGCTGGTGGGCGTCGGGCGGCCGGTCCTGGGGATGGAGCTGCGGGTGGTGAGCGAGGCCGGTGTGGTCTGCGGCGCGGGGGAGTCGGGCGAGATCCAGATCGCCGGGCCTGCGGTCACCAGCGGCTACTTCGGCACCGGGGACGCCAACGCCGAGCTGTTCCAGGGACGTTGGCTCCGGACCGGTGACCTCGGTGTGCTGCTCGACGGTGAGCTCTTCGTGACCGGCCGGCGGAAGGAGATGATCATCGTGAACGGTCAGAACCACTTCCCCGAGGATGCCGAGAGCCTCGCCCGCGCGCAGTCCGGTGTGCACCGGGGAAACTGTGTCGCGTTCGCGGACAGCGGGGGTGAACTCCTCACGCTCGCCGTGGAGGTCACCCCCGGGAACGACCCCGAGACGGTGGCCGGAGCCGTTCGCCGGGTGGTCGCCGAAGGGCTCGGCCTGGCCGCCGTCCGGGTGCATCCGCTGAGGCCCGGGTCGCTGCCCCGCACCACCAGCGGCAAGTGGCAGCGCGGGCTGGCCCGTCAACTCCTCGCGGAGCGGCCGGAGTAGGGCCCCGGAGTAGGGTCGCAGCGCCGGACGGCACCGAGCCCGGGGGCGGTCACCAGGTGACCGCCCCCGGGCTCGTGAGGGAGGGTCAGATCGCGCCGAAGAGGTGGTTGCCGCCCGCGTTGGCGTCCTCGCTCAGGAAGAACTCCTCGATGGCCTTGGTGAGTTCGTCCTCGCTGAGGTAGCCGTCACCGTCCAGGTCGATCTTGGCCATGGCGGCCTCGTGGTCCTTGTAGCCCATGCCCAGGCCGGTGTGCGCCTTGGCGAGCTCCTCGCCGTCGAGCCGGCCGTCACCGTTGGTGTCGCACAGGCTGATGATGGCCTTGGCCACCGGGCGGATGAGCTGCCGGTAGCCCTCGCCGTTCGCGGCGTCGGTGCGGAGACCGGAGATGTACTCCTCGCGGCTGACCGAACCGTCGCCGTCGGTGTCCAGGGTCTGCCGCATGCCCTCCCACAGGGCCAGGTAAGCGTCGTTGAGAGCGCGGTACTTGGGGGAGTCGGGGGTCTGGCCGAACTCCTTGCCCATCCGGCTGACGATCAGGTCGAAGTCCTCCTGGCTGATCTTGCCGTCGCCGTTGGTGTCGATCAGGTCGAAGTGGCGGGCGAGCTTGCGGGTCAACAGGTCGCTGGACATGAGGTGATCTCCCAAGGAAAGTGGATCAGTTCGTCACGTAGGGTACACGCTTCGGTGCACTCCGGAGTCACAGCCGGTCGGTCGGCTTCAGGGAGTGTCGGCGAGGGCGGGCCCATCTACCGTTCCCCGTAAGACTCTTGACGCCAATGCGGGTGGGCGGCACGCTCTGAACGGGAGAGCGCTCTCCCGTTCCACGGACGACCTTGGCCCGGTCCATGGCCCCACCCATCCACCCGACCTGGAGGTCCGATGCGACCCCGATTCCTCTCCCGCGGCGCCCCGCACGCGGCGCTGGCCGCCGCGTTCACCGCCGCGCTCGCCATCGCCGGGCTGACCGGCGTCACCTGGCACGCGGCCGCGGCCGCCGACCCGCTGATCTCGCTCGCCAAGCCGGTGACGGCCTCCTCGATCGAGAGCGCCAACTTCCCGGCGGGCGCGGTGGTCGACAACGACCCCGCCACCCGGTGGGCCAGCGCCTGGAGCGACCCGCAGTGGATCCAGATCGACCTCGGCGGCCCGGCGACGGTCAGCAAGGTCGAGCTCCAGTGGGAGGCCGCGTACGCCAAGGCGTTCCGGATCCAGACCTCGCCGGACGCGGTCAGCTGGAGCACGGTCCACGAGAACCCGGCCGCCACCGGCGGCACCCAGAGCCTGCCGGTCTCCGGCAGTGGGCGGTACGTCCGGCTCAGTGCCACCGAGCGGGCGAACGGATACGGCTACTCGCTCTACGAGTTCAAGGTGTACGGGCAGGTCACCGCCCCGACCACGGGGTACGTGTACGCCGACCCGCCGGTGACCGGGGTGGTGCCCTCCACGTACCAGCCGCCGCACGCGTACTTCCACGAGTTCCAGGCCAACTGCACTGCCACCCACAACCTGCCGGACGACCCCATCGTCTACCCGGGCAGGGCCGGCGCCTCCCACCTCCACACCTTCCTCGGCAACCCGACGGTGAACGCGGCCAGTTCGCTCGCCTCGCTGCAGGCCGGCACCACCACCTGCCTGGCGCCCGGCGACAAGTCCGGGTACTGGATGCCGGCGGTGCTGGACGGCAACACCCCGGTGATGCCGGACAACCTCCAGACCATCTACTACAAGGGCGCGGTCACCGACTACACCAGCGTCCGGCCGTTCCCACCGGGCCTGCGCTTCGTGGTCGGCAGCCCGACGGCGAGTGCCACCGAGTTCGCCACCAGCCCCGGCTACGTGGCGGGTTGGGAGTGCGGCGACGGCTACCACAGCGTCGACCTGCCGACCGCCTGCCCCGGCGGCGGTGACGTGGCGATCCGCTACCAGGCCCCGAGTTGCTGGAACGGCGTCCACCTGGACACCCCGGACCACAAGAGCCACATGGCCTACCCGATCAACGGCGTCTGCCCCGCCACCCACCCGGTGGCGGTGCCGATGATCGAGTTCAAGGTCGGCTTCCCGGCCGACCTCGGCCACCTGGCGCAGCTCCACCTCTCCAGCGGACGGGGCTTCACCTTCCACTACGACTTCTTCAACGCCTGGGACCCGGCGACCCTGGCCGCCCTGGTCCAGCACTGCATCGTGGGCGGCCTCCAGTGCGACCCGCGCGGCTACGACCAGAACCAGCCGCAGAAGGGTGCCGCGCTGAACGCGCAGTACCGCCTGCCGTAGCCGACCCGCCGTCAGGCCCCGGGGCCCGCCCGGCCCCGGGGCCGTTCCACTCCCCAGGAGAGACGATGAGCCCGTACCGCTCCGCCCGACCGTTCGCCGTCGTCCTCGGTCTCGCGCTGCTGCTGGTGGCGGGGTGCGGCGCCGCCGCCCCGTCCGCCCCGTCCGGGCCGTCGGAGGCCTCGCGGATGGTCTGCGGGGGTTTCGTGCTGCGGCAGTTGACCGGCGCGCTCGGGGGCGAGCCGGTCACGGCACCGGTCGGGAGCTGGGACGGGCGGGTGTACAGCTGCCCGTACGTGTACGCGGCGGGGACCTTCGTGCTCTCCGTCCGGGAGCCGGGCGGGGCGGACTTCGAGGCGCTGCGGGCCTCGGGCGGAGCGGTGCGGGAGTTGGGCGGGTTGGGGGAGGCGGCGTTCGTCCGTGGTGACGGGTCGACCGTGGTCCGCAAGGACGGGATGGTGTTGGTGGTGGACGTGGGCGGGCTGCCGGAGGTGTTCGGGACTCCGGCGCGGAGCCGGGCCGACGTTTCGGTGATGGCGGCGACCACGGTCATGACCTGCTGGAAGGGGCACATTGGGTAGAAAGTGAGGAGATTGTGAGCGGGCGTGACGTCAGATGGCCGATTGGGGACGGTTTCTGGCGATTGGTGGCCGGTTTACGGACACTCCCCGGACGATCAGATGCCTCCCGCATGTGAGAGGTTTGCCCGGCCCATGCCTTGGGCTTATATATCCTTTATCTGATCTTTGGGAGTAGCTTTGCTACGCAATTCCCAGGCTTCGCACGCGTACGCGGGCGGAGCCTTCTCCGTGCGAAGGGTGCGGCGAATAGCCGTGCTCGCGGCGCTCGGGCTGGTGGTGGAGACCGGCGTCGCGCTCGGCGCGCTGACCCCCGCTTCCACCGCTGCCGCCGAGCCCAAGCCGCCGGTGGCCACCCCCGTCAACGAGGCTCCTGACGAGGCGTCGGCGCTGCTCGCGGCCCGGCTGAACAAGCGCCGGATCGAGGTGACCGGGGCCCGGAGCGCCACCACCACGCTGTGGGCCAACCCCGAGGGCACCCTGACCCAGGAGGTCACCGGCGGGCCGATCCGGATGAAGGTCGGCGACGCGTGGGTCCCGGTGGACACCACCCTCGTCGAGACGCCGGACGGCGGAGTCGCGCCGAAGGCACATCCGGAGGGCCTGAAGTTCGCCGGTGGCGACGCGGCCGTCCAGGTCGGTGACGCCCTGCCGGGCACCGCCCCGGCGAGTGTCCCGTCCGCCTCGGCGGCGCCCAACTCCGAGCAGCACGCGGCCCGTTCGGCGTTCCGTGCTGCCGCTCCCGCCGCCGACCCGAAGGCCCCGGCCGCACCTGCCGAGCGCGAGCTCGTGAAGGTCGGCAACGGCGAGGCCCGGGTCGAGCTCGGCTGGCTCGGCAAGCTCCCCAAGCCCAAGCTGTCCGGCTCCAAGGCCACCTACGTCAACGCCCGTCCGGGCGTGGACCTGGTGCTGGAGGCCACCCGGACGGGCTTCGAGCAGTTCCTCGTGGTCAAGGACCGCAGCGCGGTCTCCCAGGCCGGGACGCTCAACCTCCCGGTGGACACCACCGGTTACTCGGTGGAGAAGCAGGACGACGGCGCGATCCACCTGGTGGACCACGTCGGCCACAAGCCCACCGTGAAGGTGCCGGCCCCGGTGATGTGGGACGCCGCCGTGGACGAGAAGTCCGGCGAGCACCTCAACCGCGGCGCGGTCTCCATGGAGCTGCGCGGGCAGGGCGCGGACGCCGAGCTGGTGTTCACCGCCGACGCCGCGTTCCTCTCGGACCCGAAGACCCGGTACCCGGTCACCATCGACCCGACGATGGACCTGGGCACCAACTTCGACACCTTCGTGCAGAAGGGCACCACCACCGACCAGTCGTCCTCGACCGACCTCAAGGTCGGCACGTACGACGGCGGGACCACGGTGGCCCGCTCCTTCCTGCACTTCCCGACGTACGGGTTCCGCGGCAAGCAGATCCTCGGCGCCACGCTGAACCTGTACAACTACCACTCCTCCTCGTGCACGGCGAAGGAGTGGGAGGTCCACGACAGCCCCTACGCCTCCACCGGTACCCGGTGGACGAACCAGCCGCAGATGGGCAACGAGTACGCGTGGTCGTTCGAGACCCGCGACACCGACACCGGGACCGACACCTACCAGTGCACCAACAGTGACGGCAGCGGCTGGGTCAAGGCGGACGTCAAGAACCTGGCCGCCGCCTGGGCGGTCAACCCCAACGACACCAACGCCCTGGGCCTGAGGGCCGACAACGAGTCGGACTCGCTCAGCTGGAAGCGCTTCTACTCCTCCGAGGGCGTCGCTCCGCCGTTCCTGTCGGTGACGTACAACTCCGTTCCGCCGACCCCGAGTTCGATGGACGTGCTGCCGTCGGTGCCGGGCAACCCGGCCTACACCAGCTCGGCCACCCCGCGCTTCCAGGTATTGGCGGCCGACGCGGACGGCGGGAACGTCGGCGTCAACGTCGACCTCTGGAAGGGTTCCACCTTCGTCAACGGCATCTACCGGACGGTGCCCGCGGGCACCTACCTCCAGGTGACGCCGGCCGACCTCGGTGTGGCCAAGCTGGACGAGGACACCACTTACTCCATCTGGGGCCGGGTCTCGGACGCCAACGCGCAGTCCGGCTGGGTCGGCACCTCCTTCATCGTCGACACCGTCAAGCCCGGTGCGCCGTTCGTCACTTCGCCCACCTACCCGGCCGACGGCCTGTGGCACGGCGGGGCCGGACAGGCGGGCCAGTTCACCTTCACGCCGGTGGCGGGCCAGACCGACCTGGTCGGGTTCGTCTACACCCTGGACGGTGCGGCGCCGGTGACGGTCGCCGCCAACCAGACGGTCACCACCTCGATCACCCCGGCCACCGACGGCAAGCACACCCTCAAGGTGCAGGCCAAGGACCGGGCGGGGAACCTCTCCGACGCGTCCGCGTTCGCCTTCCAGGTGGGCCGGGCCGGTCTGACCTCGCCGCTGGACGGCAGCCAGTCCGCCAAGCGCGTGCAGCTCGCGGTGGACGCGCAGGCCGACCTCAAGCGGGTGGTCTACCAGTACCGCCGCGGTCCGGGCGCCACCGAGTACAACGTGCCGCTCACCAACCTGACCAAGGCCGACAACACCCCGGTCACCGACCCCAAGCCGCGGCTCGCGGACCTCGGCCCGCACGCCAACTGGACGGTGGTCGACACCCTCGGCAACGTCGGCGGCGTGGTCCAGGTCCGGGCCCTGATGTTCCCCGAGGACGGCTCCGGCGCCGGTGTCGCCACCGGCTGGAACACCATGACGGTGGACCAGAACGCCGACGGGGCGGCCTCCTCCGACGTCGGCCCCGGCTCGGTCAACCTGCTGACCGGTGACTACTCGACCGACGTCACGGACGCCGACGAGTTCGGCATGTCGGTCAAGCGCACCTTCTCCTCGCGCGGTCTCGGCCGTGGCTGGGAGCCGCAGGGCGAGCGCCTGACGGTCAATCAGCGTCAGGTCTCCACCGACACCACCGGCTTCACCGCTGGCCAGGCGACCGTCGAGCGCTCGACGGCGCGCGGCCACGACAACTCCACCGACTCGCTGCGGGTCGTTCCCACCGGGTGGGACTCCTTCGCGGCGGTCGGCCCGGAGTACACGCTCGGCCAGGGCATGAAGCCCGGCAAGACCTACCGCCTGAGCACGTGGATCTACGTCCCGTCGGCGACCAGCCTGGACACCAGCGCGCTGCCGCACCGCGGTTTGCGGATCGTCGGCGTGTACAAGAGTGGTGGCGCGTACGGCGAGACGGCGTCGCCGAAGGCCTCGTTCACGGACGGCTGGCAGCAGCTGACGCTGGACATGGTCGTGCCGAAGGACGCCACCGAGGCGTGGTTCCGGCTCTACAACGGCAACGTGGCCGGCAGCGGGAAGGAGGTCTTCTTCGATGACATCTCGATGAAGGAGATCGTCGCCCCGTTCGGCCCGCAGTGGGCCGGTGGCCCCGACGCGGGCACCGGCTCCGAGTACCGGGCGCTCTCCTTCCCGGAGTCCGACCTGGTCGAGATCAAGCACACCGACGACACGGTCACCACCTTCGCCAAGGGCACCGACGGGACCTTCTTCCCGGAGCCCGGCGCGGAGTCGCTGACCCTGACCGCCACCCCGGCGAAGTCCGGTGCGCTGGTCACCTCCTTCGGCCAGTGCCTGGAGGTGCCGAACGGCTCCCCGTACAACGGCGCGATGCTCCAGTACGCGCCCTGCACCGGCAACCCCAACCAGCAGTGGACCTACGGGGACGACCTGTCCCTGAAGATCATGGGCTACTGCCTGGACAACCCGTGGGGCGTGACCGCCGACAACACCCGGATGGTGCTGTGGTCCTGCGGTTCGGGCAGCCCGAACCAGCAGTGGCGGCTCCAGGCGAACAAGTCGCTGGTCAACGGCCAGTCCGGCAAGTGCCTGGACGCCAACCTCGGAGGCACCATCTGGACCTGCTGGGGTGGAGCCTGGCAGCTCTGGGACGTCCAGACCAACGGCACCGCGTACAAGCTGTCCGAGCTGGACGGCTCGTACACGCTGTTCTCCCGTCAGGCGGGCTCCGAGGTCTACCAGGTGACGACGGAGACCGGTCCTGACGCCGCGTCGACCACCCGGTACTCCTACGACACCACCGACGGCCGTTCGCTGCCCAAGCGCGTGACCGCGCCGGTGGAGCCCGGGGTCGACGACCTCAACGGCTGCACGGTGGACCCGCTGCCGCGCGGCTGCGAGGTCATGGACTACGACTACGCGACCGCCACCACGGCCGTCGCCGGGACGCCCGGTGACTACGTCGACCGGGTCCGCTCGGTGAAGGTCTGGTCGTGGAACCCGGCCACCTCCAAGCAGGAGGCCGTGGAGGTCACGCACTACCTGTACGACGAGCAGGGCCGGCTGGCGCAGGTCTGGGACCCGCGGCTGGCGACCCCGCTGAAGACCACGTACACCTACGAGGCCTCGGGCAAGGTCACCCGGATCGCTCCTTCCGGCGAGCTGCCGTGGGACGTGGACTACGGCCAGGCGGCCGGGGACCCGGACCAGGGACGGCTGCTGAAGGTCCGTCGGGGCACCCTGGCGGCCGGTACCAAGAGCACCGTCAACGGCGAGATCGCGACCAAGGTGGTCTACGGCGTGCCGCTGACCCGCGGCGCGGGCGGTCCGTACGACATGGCCGGTGCCGACGTCGCGAAGTGGGCGCAGACTGACGCGCCTACGGATGCGACAGCGCTCTTCGGTCCGGAGGACGAGCCGGGCACGCACAGCGCCTCGGTCGGCACCCCCGGGGCGGACGGCTACAAGCCCGCCACGGTGCACTACCTCAACGCCTCGGGCAACGAGGTCAACACCGCCACCCCGTCGGTGAATCCGAGCGGGGACATCGACACCACCGAGTTCGACCGCTACGGACACGCCGTCAGGGCGCTCGCGGCGACGAACCGTTCGATCGCGCTCGGCACCCACCCCGAGACCGCGCGGTTCGAGGCCGAGCTCGGCCTGCCGGCCGGCTCGGCGGACCGGGCCCGTCTGCTGGACTCGCGGACCACCTACACCAGCGACGGACTGGACGTCCTGGAGACGCTCGGCCCGCAGTACCGGGCGACCCTCGCCGAGACCATGGCCGGGCAGACCAACCCGGTCACCGTCACGGCCGAGGCGGAGACCCTGCCGCAGCTGGGTGCCAACTACCCGCTGAAGATGGACGCCGACTGCTGCGGCCTGACCTGGTCCGGCGGCGCGCAGCTCAGCCTGCGCGGCACGGCCGTCGGCGCCGAGGACACCGTGCGGGTGAACGTGCCCGAGGAGGGCGACTACGTCCTCAGCGGCCAGCTCACCCGGTACGAGGACCACGGCATCGTCCAACTCTCGATCGACGGGACCAACCTCGGTTCCCGGATCGACGAGTACTCCGCCACTCCGGCGGTGGCTCCGTTCACCACCGGGACGCCGATCCACCTGGCCCGTGGTGACCACTCGCTGAAGATGGTGGTGGTCGACACCAACGCGGCCTCCACCGGCGAGCGCTTCCACGCGGGCTTCGACACCTTCACGCTGACCAAGACCACCGTCAACCCGACCATCCTGGCGGGGACTTCGGTGCTGGTCCGGGACCACAACAGCAAGACCTACGACGAAGGGAAGCCGGACGGCAAGGCCTACCACCTGGTCACCACCGCCACCGACGGGGCTCGGATCGACGGGTACGCGACGGATGCGGAACTCCGGGTCACCAAGAACGGGTACGACACCCCGATCGGGGGATCGTCCGGCTGGGTGCTGAACACGCCGACCTCGGTGACCACCGACGCGGCGGGCCTGACGCCGCTGACCGCGACCATCAGGTTCGACGCCTACGGCCGGGCGCTCGAGTCGCGGAAGCCGGGCAGCGCGGGCACCGACGCCTCGACGGTGAAGACCGTCTTCTACACGGCCGGTGCCAACCCGGACGACGCGGCGTGCGGCAACCGTCCCGAGTGGGCGGGCAACCCTTGCACCACCGGCCCGGGCGGTGCCGTCAGCAGTGCCGACTCGGCGCGGATGCCGACCACGCTGCCGGTGAAGCGGGTCACCCGCTACTCCCGGTTCGGTGAGGCGGAGGAGACCACCGAGACCAACGCCGGCAAGACCCGGAAGGCCGTGACCGTCTTCGACGGTGCCGACCGGATCGTGTCCACCGAGATCACCTCGGACGAGGGCAAGGCCCTGCCCTCGGTCACCACCGAGCACGACCCGGCCACCGGAGACGTCGTCAAGACGTATTCCGGAAAGGGTACTTCGGCCGAGAAGTCCATCACCCGGACGCAGGACGCGCTGGGTCGGCTGATCTCCTACACGGACGCCGACGGTGGCACCACCACCACGGAGTTCGACAAGTTCGGCAAGCCGACCAAGGTCTCCGACCCGACCGGCTCCACCACCTACACCTACGATCGCGCCAAGGAACCGCGCGGACTGGTGACCTCCGTCAACGACAGCGTGGCGGGTGAGTTCACCGCCAAGTACGGCGCCGACGGTCAGCTGGTCGAGCAGAGCTACCCGGGTGGCATCGTCCGCAAGGACACCCTCAACCCGGTCGGCGCTGCCACCGGCCGCACCTACACCCGTACCTCGGACGGAGCGGTGGTCTGGTCGCAGAGCATCGAGGTCTCCACGCAGGGCGCGGTCGCGAAGGACACCTCGGCCTCGGCCACCAGGGCGTACACCTATGACCGCCTGGGCCGTCTGACCAAGGCGGAGCAGACCACGGTCGCCTCCGGCTGCGTGACGCGTCAGTACTTCTTCGACGGTCACTCCAACCGGACGTCCAAGCTCACGTCGCCGACCGGCGCGGGCGGTTGCTCGACGGCCAACGCGGCCGCGGAGAGCCACACCTACGACAGCGCGGACCGGATCACCGACGCGGGCTTCACCTACGACGCCTTCGGACGGACCGTCACCACCGGTACCGGCTCGGCCAACACCTACTGGGCGAACGACAAGGTCGCCTCCCAGGAGAAGGGGGACGACAAGCAGGAGTGGACCGTTGACGTCGCCCACCGGCTGACCGGGTTCACCACGAGCAAGAAGCAGGCGAACGGTTCCTGGGCCAACGCCACCTCCAAGCTCAACCACTACGGCGACGACAGCGACGAGGTCCGCTGGGTCGTCGAGGACACCACCCAGGGTTCCCTGACCCGTAACGTCTCGGGCCCGGACGCCGATCTGTCGGCGACCACCTCGAAGACCGGTGACGTCCAGCTCCAGCTGACCAACCTCCAGGGCAGCGTGGTGGTCACCACCGACACCGGCCTGACCAAGCCGGTGGTGCTGGACTTCGACGAGTTCGGCATTCCGCAGGACGGCCAGGCCGGCGTCCGCTACGGCTGGCTCGGCGGCAAGCAGCGTTCCGCCGAGGCGCTCGACGGCGACATCCTGATGGGTGCCCGCCTGTACAGCCCGGCGCTCGGCCGCTTCCTCCAGACCGACCCGGTGCCGGGCGGCAACGCCAGCCCGTACGACTACTGCACCGGTGACCCGGTCAACTGCACCGACCTCGACGGCAACTGGGGCTTCTCCTTCAAGAAGATCCTCAACGTCGTCGCCAAGGTGGCGGAGGTCGCGTCCTACATCCCGGGCCCGATCGGCGGCATCGCGGCGGCCGTCTCGTCGGTCTCGTACGCGGCAACCGGCAACTGGGCGAAGGCCGCCGAGATGGCGGTCACCGCGGCGGCCAGCCTGGTCGGCGCCAACACGGCGGTCAAGGCCACCTTCACGGCCGTGAAGGCCACGCGTGCGGCCAGGGCCGTCGGCCGTGCCGCCACTGCGGCGAAGACCGCGGTGCGGCGCCTGAGGTGCAATTCGTTCACCCCGGACACCCTGGTGCTGATGGCTGACGGCACCTACCTGCCGATCAGTCAGGTCTCGGTCGGTGACTACGTCGCCTCGACGGACCCGGCAACCGGTGAGACCCGTGCCGAGCCGGTTCTCGCGGTGCTCGACTCCTACGCCCAGAAGCAGATAGTCGAGATCAGTACCGACCTGGACCCGTCGGTGCCGGGGCTCCAGGCGACCTCCTACCATCCGCTCTGGATCGACGGCCGGGGCTGGGTGGACGCCGCCGACGTCGTGCCGGGTGACCTGCTGCGGTCGGCCGACGGTTCGCTCCGGCCCGTCACTGCGGTGACTGTCGGGGAGGCGGCTGACCAACTCGTCTTCAACCTGAACGTCGGAAACCTCCACACGTACTACGTCGCCGATGGAAACGGCGAAGTACTGGTGCACAACACCAGTGCCTGCCCGATATCCATCCGGTCCGTCCTCCGGTCTCACAATCTCCCGTACCGGGGAAAGATCCGGTACGTTCCGCCGAAGGATTGGCTGCCTCACCAGAAGCTTCCGACGACCCGGGTGAACGGTCAGAAGGGGTTCAAGGACAGGCACGGAAACGCATGGACCTCGGGGCCGTCGCGAACCGCCGGCGAGCATTTCGAGTGGGACGTCCAGCTCAAGCGTCATCGCAAGATCAAGGGTGTGATGGTGAACCATCTGAATGTCAGCCTGAAGGGGAGGCTGACTCACCTGACCAAGAAGTAGCTTCTGGTCCGTGGTAACGACGTAGGATGCAGGGGCCCGGAACCGACCAGTCGGTTCCGGGCCCCTGCTGTTCGGCCGTAGGAGAGATTGAGATGGAAATCGACGGATTCGAGGATTCGCCATGGCCGAGTGGGGCCAGATTCCAGAAGAATCAGCTGGTCAGGCTGAAGAATCCGGAGAATGCGGGCGGCGACCTTCCGATGATCGGAGAGAGCCTGGTGGGCAGCGTGGGGGTCGTCACGGACGCCGGCCTCAGAGGGACCGAAGTGGTCTACTCCGTCCACCAGGTCGGCAACGGTGCGCCGTGGGGACTCACTGACGCTTACCTCGAGTCCGACGGTGAGTTCAGTGAGACGAATCCGCACGCCGCGTTCGACGAGGCGTTCGGGAGGCTCGTCAGGATCACGTCCACACCGAGGGCTGACCGGCTGAAGGTCGGCGACGTGGTCGAGGTGGTGGGCGTGGGACTGCTTCCTGACGGATCCGCCGAGACCTACGACGTGGCGATTCCGTCCAGTGACGAGTCCTACATCGTGGATGCCGACGGGGTCGAGTTCGTCTGAACCGGAAAGGTGCGCGCTTGCGCATCTGTCAGGAGCCATAGGATGGGCGTCATGACCATCGGCTCGCGTCTTGCGGCTGCGCAGCACATGCACCCGCCCGGCCATGACCGGATCGAAGTCGCCGCCGCCGTGCTCGGCTTGCTGGCCGACCGGACGCGGCTGGCGCTGATGGAGCGGCTGGGGCGCGGGGAGGCCGACGTCACCACGCTGGTGGAGTCGACCGGGGCGGCCCGGACGGCCGTCAGCCAGCATCTGGCCAAGCTGCGGGCGGCCGGGCTGGTGGTGGGGCGGAAGGAAGGGCGGCGGGTGGTCTACGCCTTGGGGCACGGGCACCTGCGGCGGTTGGTGGACGAGGCGCTGAACGTGGCGGACCACCGGATCGGGGCCCTGCCGCCGCACGACTGAGCTCCCGCGGTGCCGGCAGCGCGAGAGCGTCCGGAGCACGGGCGGGGAGAGTCGTGGCCGAACTCGGAGAGGAGGGAGTGCGGCGTGGCGAAGTCGACGGCCCCCGCCCTCGCGCGGCGTCTCGCGTCCGAGGTGCTCGGGGAGGGCTTCGGTGTGCGTGGAGCTGCCTGTGTGTTCCCGGGTGAGCTGACCTCGCGACTGATCGTCAGGTCGGCCCGGGCGTCGGTGCTGGAGCCCGGGCGGGGGTACGTCGACTCGCCGGGCGTCGAGCTGGTCGTCGACGTCTCGGCCGACTACCCGGAGCGGGCGGTGAGGGAGTTCGGCCAGTTCGGCCTCTGGTTCTCGCTCAGGAGTGCGCTGCGGTCCGACGGGAAGGGCCGGCCGGCGCGGGCCCAGTACCGGACCGACGGCGGAGGGGACGGTCCGTCCCCGGAGATCGCCGAGGACGTGCTCCGGGTGCGCCCGCTGCTGGTGCTGACGCCCGGTGAGCTGGTGGAGCTGATGGCGAGCGCCGAGGAGCGGCTCCGGTTCGGCCCGGTCGACTTGTCCGGGTACGCCCGGAACGCCGAACTGCGCCTGGTCAAGGCATACCTGATGGCGCGGCGGTTCGGGCTGACCGAGACGGCGGGGAAGGTGGCCGACGCCTACCGGGCCGGCCGTCCGAAGGCGCGGCTGACGGAGGAACGGCGGGAGCTGGTGGCGGAGTTCACCAGGAGCGGTTTCGACGTGTCGGGGCTCTCCTCGATCCTGGCGGCCTGCTGAGGTGCCCGCCGGCTCATCCATCCTGTCCCAAGCGAGGCCGGCGACGGCCCGTAGCGCCTTGGTGCTGAACGGCAGGAACCCGGCGGACCCGGGCGGTGCGGTCCTCCCCGCCTGCTGCTGAGTTCCACCCGGGTGGTCCAGGGGGTCCACGAGCACGGCGTCCCGGTCCCGGCCGGTCGTCGCGGTCAAGAGGTCAGACATGTGC
Source organism: Kitasatospora sp. NPDC088742 (assembly GCF_055584905.1). NCBI lineage: Bacteria > Bacillati > Actinomycetota > Actinomycetes > Kitasatosporales > Streptomycetaceae > Kitasatospora > Kitasatospora sp. NPDC088742. The sequence continues at coordinate 31,990 of NZ_JBVJLD010000036.1, forward strand.
GCGGATGCGCACATGTCCCTATGCTGGTGGGGAGTGGCCCGAAGCGAACCCCCGGGGGCGTGCCGATGATCTCCGTCCTGCGACACCGTGCCTACCGGCGGCTGTTCGCCGCCCAGTTGGTCTCCCTGGCCGGGACGGGGCTGGCCACGGTGGCGCTCGCGCTGCTGGCGTACGAGCTGGCCGGCGACCGGGCCGGGGCGGTGTTGGGGACGGCGCTCGCGGTGAAGATGGTGGCGTACGTGGCGGTGGCCCCGCTGGCCGGTGCGCTGGCCCGGCGGGTGCCACGGCGGGCGGTGCTGGTGGGGGCGGACGTCGTCAGGGCCGGGGTGGCGGTGGCGCTGCCGTTCGTCACCGAGGTGTGGCAGGTCTACCTGACGGTCCTTCTGCTGCAGGCCGCCTCGGCCGCGTTCACCCCGACCTTCCAGTCGGTGATCCCCGAACTGCTGCCCGGGGAGCGGGAGTACACCACCGCGCTGTCGCTGTCGCGGCTGGCGTACGACCTGGAGGCGCTGTTCAGCCCCGCGCTGGCGGCCGTGCTGCTGACGGTGGTGTCGTACCACTGGCTGTTCGCCGGGACGGCGCTCGGCTTCCTGGCCTCGGCGGCGTTGGTGGTGTCGGTCGCGCTGCCGAGGCCGCGGGGGGAAGAAGGGGAGGAGGGCGGCCACGGGCGGACGGTGTCCGGGGTGCGGCTGTTCCGGGCGACGCCGCGGCTGCGGGCGCTGCTCGCGCTGGACCTGGCGGTGGCGGCGGCCGGGGCGCTGGTCTACGTGGACACGGTGCTGCTGGTCCGGGAGCACTTCCACCGCCCGGCCGAGGCGGCGACCCTCGCGCTTGGGGCGTTCGGCGCCGGGTCGATGCTGGTGGCCCTGCTGCTGCCGCGCCTGCTGCGGAGGCTGAGCGACCGCGCCGTGATGCTGCCCGCCGCGTTCGCGCTGCCGGTGGCGCTCGGGGGAGTGGTGGTGATCCTGGGGGCGGGGCGGGGGAGGTGGGCCTGGGTGGCGCTGCTGGCGGCCTGGGCGCTGATCGGTGCGGCGGGTTCGGCGGCGCTGACGCCGGGCGGCCGGGTGCTGCGGCGGTCGGCGGCCGAGGCGGATCTGCCGGCCGCGTTCGCCGCGCAGTTCTCGCTCTCGCACGCCTGCTGGCTGCTGACCTACCCGCTGGCCGGGTGGCTGGCGGCGGAGGCGGGGCTGCCGGTGACGGCGGCGGCCCTCGGGGCGCTCGCGCTGGGCGCGGTGCTGGCGGCGGTGCGGCTCTGGCCGGCCGGTGAGCCCGAGGCGCTGGAGCACCGGCACACCGACCTGCCGCCGGGCCACCCGCACCTGGCCGACGCCCACCCCGACGCCGGCGGATTCGCGCACGGGCACCGGTACGTGATCGACCGTCACCACCACAGCTGGCCGCGGGCCGCCCACCGCTGAACGCGCGACCGGGCACCGGATCCGAAGGGCGGTGCGGGGTGGTGACGGATGCCCTGGAGAGACAGTAAGGTAAACCTTACCTAAGTCTTTTCGAGGGGGTGTCCGTTGGCCAGCCGGATCGTGGTGGTGAAGTTCGGTGGGAACGCCATGGTGGACGAGGAGTTGAAGGCGGCCTTCGCCCGGGACGTGGTCGCGCTGCACCGGGCCGGCGTGCACCCGGTGGTGGTGCACGGGGGCGGGCCGCAGATCAGCTCCCAACTGGACCGGCTGGGGCTGGAGTCGAGCTTCACGGCCGGGCTGCGGGTCACCACCCCGGAGACCATGGACGTGGTGCGGATGGTGCTGGCCGGCCGGGTCCAGCGGGAGCTGGTCGGGCTGCTGAACCGGCACGGGCCGCTGGCGGTGGGGCTGACGGGGGAGGACGCCCACACCATGACGGCGGTGAAGCGCTACGCGGTGGTGGACGGCGAGCAGGTGGACATCGGTCTGGTGGGCGACGTGGTGAGCGTCGAGGCCGGTGCGGTACGGGCGTTGATCGCCGACGGCCGGATCCCGGTGATCTCCTCGATCGCGCGCGGGGCCGACGGTCACGTCTACAACGTCAACGCCGACACCGCCGCCTCGGCGATGGCGGTGGCGCTGGGCGCCGAGGTCCTGGTGGTGCTCACGGACGTGCCGGGGCTGTACGCGAACTGGCCGGAATCCCTGGAGGTGATAGGGCAGTTGACCGCCGGTCAGCTGGAGGGCCTGTTGCCCTCGCTGGCCGGCGGGATGCTGCCCAAGATGGAGGCCTGCCTGCGGGCGGTGCGCTCCGGGGTCGGGGCGGCCCAGGTGCTCGACGGGCGGGTCCACCACAGCCTGCTGGCGGCCCTCGGCGGCTCGGGTGCGGGGACCACCGTGCTGCCCTAGTCAGTACACATACCGAATTTGACTCTCGATCAGTCATGCGAGAGGTTGATTAGGTAAGCCTTACCTAATCAATCAACTCCTGACCCCAACGGAAGGACCACGATGTCGCGTCTGCGCGAGACCAGCCCCGGGCAGGACGCCGGTGCCGAGGACCTGATGGGCATCGGCTTCGGGCCCGCGAACCTGGCGCTGGCCATCGCCGTCGATGCGCACAACGAGCGGAACCCTCGGGAGGCGCTCTCCGCCCGCTTCGTGGAGCGGCAGGAACGATTCGGCTGGCACCGCGGCATGCTGCTGGAAGGCGCCACCATGCAGGTCGCCTTCCTCAAGGACCTGGTCACCATGCGCGACCCGCGCAGCCGCTTCACCTTCCTCTCCTACCTTCAGGAGCGCGAGCGGCTGGCCGACTTCATCAACCAGAAGTCCTTCTACCCGACCCGCCTGGAGTTCCACGACTACCTGGAGTGGTGCGCCGCCGAGTTCACCGACGCGGTGGACTACGGCCGCCGCGCGGTGGAGGTCCGGCCGGTGGTCGAGGCCGGCCGCACGGTGGCCGTGGAGGTGGTGACGGAGGCCGCGGCGGGAGCACCCGGAGCGGCCGGAGGGGCGGAGCGCCGGACGCACCGCGCGCGGAACCTGTCCGTCGGCACCGGGCTCACCCCCTGCCTGCCGGACGGCGTCACGGCGGGGGAGCGGGTCTGGCACACCCGCGACCTGCTGTACCGCGCACCGGAGTTGACCGAACTCAGGCACCGGCGCTTCACGGTGGTCGGCGCCGGGCAGTCGGCCGCCGAGGCCGTCGACCACCTGCACCGCACCTTCCCCGAGGCCGAGATCTGCGCGGTCTTCTCCCGCTACGGCTACAGCCCCGCCGACGACAGCCCGTTCGCCAACCGGATCTTCGACCCGGAGGCCGTGGACCACTACTACGGCGCCCCCGAGCCGGTGAAGCGGCAGCTGCTCGACCTGCACGCCAACACCAACTACTCGGTGGTGGACGGCGATCTGATCGAGCAGCTGTACCGGACGGTCTACCAGGAGAAGGTGGCCGGGCGGGAACGGCTGCGGATGCTCAACACCACCCGGCTGGTCGGTGTCGAGGAAGTGCCGGACGGTGCCCGGGCGGTGGTGCGCAACCTCGCCACGGGCGAGGGGTACGGCCTCGACTCGGACGCGGTGGTGCTCGCCACCGGGTACGCCCACGTGGACCCGCGCGAGCTGCTCGGCGAACTCGCCGCGGACTGCCTGACGGACGGGGGCGGGCGCCTGCGGGTGGACCGCGACCACCGGGTGCTCACCGCCGACCACGTCGAGGCCGGCATCTACCTCCAGGGCGGCACCGAGCACACCCACGGCATCACCTCCTCGCTGCTCTCCACCCTGGCGGTCCGCTCCGGCGAGATCAGCGACTCGCTCCTCCTGCGCCGCACCGCCCACCGGCTGCACGCCGGGGCGGCGCACTGAGGTAGGTGGTCACCCCGGGGGCGCGGGGAACTGCGCGCAGCGGAAGGAAGCAGCCCGACTGCCGGGCGCGGAGAGCCAGTTGCAAGCGCGTGCCCGTACCCGGCACCCGGGTCCGCGCCTGCCGCCGCGCGCAGTTCCCCGCGCCCCCGGGGTGACCACCACCCTCCCGCGCCCCTCGGGGCGTCCACTCACGTCGAACGGACCACGCCATGCCCACACCCATGCCCGGACTCGATCTGGAGAGCCTGCGGGCCGATCTCGCCGAGGTGCTCGGGGAGGAGCCCGAGGAGGTCGGGGACGAGGACGACCTGCGGGACCTCGGGCTGGACTCGATCCGGCTGATGAGCCTGGTGGAGACCTGGCGGGGCCGCGGCGCCACCCTCGGCTTCGCGGACCTGGTCGAGCTGTCCCCCACCCCCACCCTGGCCGGCTGGGCCGCCGCCCACG
>NZ_JBVJLD010000036.1:36321-88471 GCF_055584905.1 Kitasatospora sp. NPDC088742
CCTCGCGGCCTGACCCGCCGTCAGCACCACCCCTCTAGGAGAACCATGAACACCCGTGTCCTGACCAGCCGCAGGATCGCCGCCGCCGCCACGGCCGCCGCGGTGCTCTCGCTGGCCGCCTGCGGCTCCGACGCCGCCGAGGACGCGAGCACCTCCGGCGACGGCAAGGCCTCCGCCGCTGCTCCGAAGACGGTCCAGGCCAGCAACGGCACCGTGACCGTCCCGGCGAAGGTCGAACGGATCGTCAGCGTCTCGTACGCCACCGGCGTGCTGCTCGACCTCGGCGTCCAGCCGGTCGGCACCTCCACGCTGGACGAGAACAACCCGGTGGAGCTGCTGCCCGCGCAGAAGGCGGCGGCGGCCAGGATCGAGCCGATCGGCTCCGGCGTCGAGCTCAACATCGAGAAGATCGCCTCGCTCCGCCCCGACCTGATCGTGGTGGAGGGTGCCAGCGCCTTCGACTGGGGCATCAAGAAGCTCGAGGGCCTCGGCGTCCCGGTGCTCCACTTCGCCGTCGACAAGCCGGTCGACCTGCTGAACGCGCAGGAGAAGATCGCCACCGCCGTGGGCAGGGAGGCCGAGTTCAAGAAGCTGAAGTCGGACTACGAGGCCAAGGCCGCCAAGCTCAAGGCCGACTACGCCGGCAAGCTCAACTCGGTGAAGTGGACCATCGCCTCCTCCTACGGCGGCGGCGAGTTCCTGGTGGACACCAGGACCAGCTGGGTCGGCCGGGTGCTGGCCGACGCGGGCGCGCAGTTCTCCGCCGCCTCGGCCGAGGACAAGGAGCACGAGGTCACCTACTCGACCGAGAAGCTCGACGTGCTCGGCGACGCCGACGTCATCCTGGTGCCCAGGACGGTGGCCACCGGCGAGGTGCCGCAGGACACCAAGGACCTGGAGAAGCAGCCCTCCTGGCAGAACCTCAAGGCCGTCAAGGCGGGGAAGGTCGTGCCGGTCGGCTACGCCACCACCGACCGCTACGGCACCTCGATCGACGTGCTGAACCAGATCGAGACCGTCCTCAAGGGCCTCTGAGCCCTGGTCAGACCCCGGGCGGCCGCCGAGCAGCGGCGGCCGCCCGGCCCCTGCACCCCCAGCACTTCCGCACCGCACCCCCGGAGAGACCGACCATGGCAGAGGCGATCGCCCAGCCGACGGAGACCACCGCGCAGCCCGCCCTACCGCTCACCGCCGCCGAGGCGGGAGTGCTGGCCGCCCAGCGGATCGATCCGGAGAACCCCTGCTACAACGTCGGCCAGTACGTGACGCTCGACGGCCCGCTGGACGCCGCCCTGCTGGAGCGGGCGCTGCGGCAGGTGCTCGCCGAGGCCGGGGTGCTGGACTTCCGCCTCGCCGAGCGGGACGGCGCCGCCTTCCGGCTGCCCCCGGTCGCCGATGCGGGCGCCTGGAGGCTGGAGCGCCTCGACACCCGCGGCGCCGACGACCCGGACGCCGCAGCCGTCGCCGTGGTGCGCGAGCTCCTGGCGGTGCCGGTCGAGTTGACCGGAGAGGGCCCGAAGCCGGGCGCGCTGCTGGCCCGGACCGGCGAGCACCGGCACCTGCTCTTCCAGTGGTTCCACCACCTGGTGGTGGACGGCTACGCGGTGGCGATGCTCACCCGCCGGGTGGCCGAGGTGTACACGGAGCTGGCCGCCGGGCGGGAGCCCGGGCCCTCGCCGCTGCGGCCGCCGGCCGTGCTCGCCGAGGCCGAGGCCGAGTACCTCGCCTCCCCGAGGGCCGCCGAGGACCGCGCCTTCTGGACCGCCCGCTTCGCCGACCTGCCCGCCGCCCCCGGCCTGACCGAGCTCACCGCCCCGGCCTCCGCCACCGTGCTGCGCCACCGGCTGGAGCTGACGGCGGCTCAGTCGGCCGCGGTGCTGGCCGCCGCCCGCGCCGCCAAGACCACCTGGGCGGAGGCCGCCGCCGCCGGGTACGCCGCCTACCTGCACCGGATGACCGGCAGCGCGGAGCCGGTGATCGGCACCCACTTCATGGCCCGCACCGCCCCCGGCACCCTGCGGGTGGCCGGCACCGCCGTCAACATCCTCCCGCTGCGGCTGCCGGTGGACGGCACCGAGGACTTCACCGCGCTGCTGCGCCGGGCCGCCGCCGCGCTCAAGGAGGCCCGCCGCCACCAGCACCGCCGGGGCGAGGAGCTGCGCCGCGACCTGGGCCTGATCGGGGCCGAACAGCGGCTGTACGGACCGCTGTTGAACATCAAGCCGTTCGACCTCGCGCTGGACTTCGCCGGGGTGGCCGGGCACACCGTCAACCTCGCGGCCGGCCCGGTGGACGACCTCCAGCTGGCCGTCACCAAGAGCCCGGACGACGTGATCGCCCTGGAGTTCGACGCCAACCCCGCGCTCTACACCGCCGGGGAGCTGACCGCCCACGCCGAGCGCTGCGCCGCCCTGCTGGTGGCGCTGGCCGAGGCCCCGGGCCGGGCGCTGCGCGACCTGCCGCTGCTGACCGCCGCCGAGCAGGAGGCGCTGGCGGCCTGGAACGCGACCGGGGACCCGGCGGACGACCGGTCGGTGGTCGAGCTGTTCGCCGAGCGGGCCGCCGCGCTGCCGGGGGAGAGCGCCGTCAGGGCAGTCGACGGGACCCTGACGTACGGTCAGCTGGACGAGCGGGTGGCCCGCCTGGCCGCGCTGCTCGCCGCGCGCGGCGCGGCGGGGCGGTTCGTGGCGCTGGCACTGCCCCGGACCACCGCGCTGCCGGTGGCCGCCCTGGCCGTGCTCCGGGCCGGCGGCGCCTACCTGCCGATGGACCTGGACTACCCCGCCGACCGCCTCGCCTACATGGCCGAGGACGCCCGCCCGGTCTGCGCCGTCACCACCTCGGCGGTGGCCCACCTGGTGCCGGCCGGCCTCCCGGTCCTCGTCCTGGACGACCCGGCGGTGACCGCCGAACTGGCCGCCGCCACCCCGGCCCCCGTCACCGCCCCGGACCCGGCCGCGCCCGCCTACGTCATCCACACCTCCGGCTCCACCGGCCGGCCCAAGGGCGTGGTGGTGGAGCACGGGGCGCTGGCCGCCTTCCTGGCCGCGATCCGCCCACAGCTCGAACTCGGGCCGGGGGACTCACTGGTGGCCGTCACCACGGTGTCCTTCGACATCGCCGGCCTGGAGCTGCACGGCCCGCTGACCACCGGCGCCACCCTGGTCCTCGCCGACCGCGACACCGTGCTCGACCCGGCCGCCCTCGGCGCCCTGATCGACGAGCACCGCCCGAAGGCCGTCCAGGCGACGCCGACCTTGTGGCACCTGCTGCTGACCGAGGCGGCGGCCGGCGGCACGCTCGAAGGCCCGGGGGCCGCAGGCGAGTCCGCCGCTGGCACCGGGCTCGGCACCGCTGCGCGGGCCGCTGCCGCGAGCACCGGCACCGCTGCGCGGGCCGAGGGCCGTGGCGCGGTCACGTCGCCGGGTGCCGGCGCCGTCGAAGGGGCGCGTGCCGCCGGCCCGTTCGCCGCGCTCGGCGGGGTGCACGCGCTGGTCGGGGGTGAGGCGCTGCCCGCCGAGCTCGCCGAGCGGCTGGCTCGGGCCACCCGGCGGGTGAGCAACGTGTACGGGCCGACCGAGGTGACCGTCTGGGCCACCTCCGCCGAGCTGACGCCCGGTCACACCGGGGTCCCCGGCATCGGCACGCCCTTCGCCGGGACCCGCGCCCACGTCCTGGACGGCGCGCTGCGGCCCGTCCCGCCGGGCGTCCCCGGTGAGCTCTACCTCGCGGGCGGCCAGCTGGCCCGCGGCTACCTCGGCCGCCCCGGTCTGACGGCGGGCCGCTTCGTCGCCGACCCCTTCGACCACGGCGCCCGGATGTACCGCACCGGCGACCTGGTGCGCCGCACCCCGGAGGGGACGCTGCACTTCCTCTCCCGGGTGGACGACCAGGTCAAGCTGCGCGGCTTCCGGATCGAACTCGGCGAGGTGGAGGCCGCCCTGACGGCGCGTCCGACCGTCTCCCGCGCCGTCGCCGCCGTCCGCGAGAGCGCCCCCGGCCGTCCGCAGCTGATCGGCTACGTCACCGGCCCCGACGCCGACCCGGCCGCGCTGCGCGCCGAACTGGCCGCCGCGCTGCCCGAGTACATGGTGCCCGCCGCGATCCTGGTGCTGGACGCCTTCCCGCTCACCGCCAACGGCAAGATCGACCGCCGCGCCCTGCCGGCCCCGGAGCCGACCGCCACCACCGGCCGGGCTCCCCGGACCGAGACCGAGCGGGTGATCGCCGACCTGGTCAAGGAGGTGCTCGGCCTCGCCGAGCTCGGCGTGGAGGAGAACTTCTTCGCCCTCGGCGGCGACTCCATCTCCGCCATCCAGCTCGGCAGCCGGGCCCGCCGCGCCGGGTACGCGATCACACCCCGGGTGGTCTTCGAGCGCCGCACCGTGGCCGGCATCGCCGCCGCCGTCGAGGCCACGACCGCGAGCACGCCCGCCGAGACCGGGCACGGAACCCTCCTGGACCCCGAGCAGCGCGAGCGGCTGCTCGCCGCCCACCCCGGGGCCGAGGACGTGCTGCCGCTCTCGCCGCTCCAGGAGGGCCTGCTGTTCCACGCCGAGCAGCAGCGCGCCGAGGACGCCGACGACCTCTACACCTCGCTCACCTCCCTTCAGCTGCGCGGCCCGCTGGACCGCGAGCGCCTGGCCGCCGCCGTGGACGGCGTGGTCAACCGGCACACCGCGCTGCGCGCCTCCTTCACCACCGACCCGCTCGGCCGCCCCGTCCAGCTGATCGCCCGTCAGGTCACCGTCCCGTGGACCCACCGCGACCTGACCGCCCTGCCCGCCGAGCGGCAGGTCTCCGCGCTGGCCGAGATCGAACAGCAGGAAGCCGCCCGCCGCTTCGACCTGGCCGCTCAGCCCCTGATCCGCTGTGCCCTGGTGGCACTCGGTGCCGGCCACCACCACCTGGTGCTGACCCGTCACCACACCGTCGTGGACGGCTGGTCGATGCCGATCGTGCTGCGCGAGCTGCTGGCCGTCTACGGCGGTACCGAGCTCGCCGCGCTGCCCGCCACCACCCCCTACGCCCGCCACCTGGAGCGTCTGGCCGCCCGGGACGAGGCCGCCGACGCCGCCGCCTGGCGCGAGGCGCTGGCCGGGCTGCCCGGACCGACCCTGCTGGCCGACGCCCTCGGTGCCCCGGCGGGCGGCTCGGCCCGGGGCCGGGAACTGGAGCTGCCGATCGGCCCGGAGCTGGCTGCCGCCCTCACCAGCACCGCCCGTACCCACGGACTGACCCTCAACACCCTGGTCCAGGGCGCCTGGGCGATCCTGCTGACCCGCCTCACCGGCCGCGCCGACGTGGTCTTCGGCGCCACCGTCTCCGGCCGCCCCGCCGACCTGCCGGGCGTGGAGTCGATGGTCGGCCTGTTCTCCAACACCGTGCCGGTCCGCTTCGCGCCGCGCGAGGAGGAGCCCGTCGCCGAGGCGCTGGCCCGGCTCCAGGCCGCGCAGTCCGCCCTGCTCGACCACCAGCTGCTCGGCCTCGCCGAGATCCAGGCCCTCGCCGGGCAGGGTACGCTCTTCGACACCCTGCTGGTGGTGGAGAACTACCCCGTCGACCCGGACGCCCTGACGGCCCGTGACCTCCGCGTCGCCGGTATCACCCACCGGGGCGCCACCCACTACCCGCTGACCGTGCTCACCCTCCCCGGCGAGCACCCGCAGTTGACCGTCGAGTACCACCCCGACGTCTTCACCGACGCCCAGGCCGCCGCCGTCGGTGCCCGTCTGCTGCGCCTGCTCACCGCCGTGGCCGAGGCCCCGCAGACCCCCGTCGGCGCCCTGGAGATCCTCGACGCCGCCGAGCGCGCCCAGCTGCTGGACGGGTGGAACGCCACCGCCCGCCCGCTGCCCGGCGGCACCGTGCTGGACGTCTTCGAGGCCACCGCCGCCGCCACCCCCGAGTCCGTCGCGGTGGTCGACGGCGAGCAGCGCCTCACCTTCGCCGAGCTGGCCGCCCGGGCCGAGCTGACCGCCCGTCACCTGGCCGCCCTGGGCGCCCGCCCCGGCACCGTGGTCGCCCTCGCGCTGCCCCGTTCCGCCGGTCTGGTCGCGGCCCTGCTCGGTGTGCTGAAGTCCGGCGCCGCCTACCTGCCGGTGGACCTGGACCACCCGGCCGAGCGGGTCGCGCTGATGCTGGAGGACGCCGAGCCGCTGCTCACCCTGACCACCGCCGAGGTGGCCGAGCGCCTCCCGGTGCTGGACGCGCACGGCCTCGGGCCGGTGCTGACGGAGCGTCTGGGCGAGCTGTCCGCCGAGCCGGTGGCCCCGCACCCCGACGACCTGGCGTACGTCATCCACACCTCCGGATCCACCGGCCGCCCCAAGGGCGTCCAGGTGCCGCACCGGGGCCTGGCCAACATGCTGGAGCATCACGGGAACACCGTGTTCGCCCGCGCCGTCGAGGCGGCCGGCGGCCGCCGCCTGCGCGCCGCGCACACCGCCTCGTTCTCCTTCGACTCCTCCTGGGAGCAGCTGCTCTGGCTGCTGCTCGGCCACGAGCTGCACGTCTACGGCGAGGAGCTGCGCCGCGACCCGGAGGCGCTGACGGCCCGTCTGCTGGCCGACCGGATCGACACCCTGGACGTGACGCCCTCCTTCGGCCGTCAGCTGGTCGAGTGCGGCCTGCTGGACGACCCGGCGCACCGGCCGCTGCTCTTCCTGGTCGGCGGCGAGGCCGTGGACGAGGCGCTCTGGACCCGGCTGCGGGAGACCGAGGGCGTGATCGGCCACAACTTCTACGGCCCGACCGAGTACACCGTCGACACCCTCGGCGCGGACCTCGCCGACAGCCCGACCCCGTCCGTCGGCCGCCCGATCGGCAACACCCGGGCGTACGTGCTGGATTCGCGCCTGCGGCCCGCCCCCGCCGGGGTCGTCGGCGAGCTCTACATCGCCGGCCCCGGCCTGGCCCGCGGCTACGGCAACCGCCCTGCCCTGACCGCCGCCCGCTTCGTCGCCGATCCCTTCGACCGGGGCGCCCGGATGTACCGCACCGGCGACCTGGTCCGGCACCGCCCCGACGGCTCGCTGGACTACCTCGGGCGCGGCGACGACCAGGTGAAGATCCGCGGCTTCCGGGTCGAGCCCGGCGAGGCCGAGGCCGCGCTGGCCGCGCTGCCCGGTGTCACCCAGGCCGCGGTGCTGGTGCTGCCCGCCCCCGGCGGGGCCAAGCGGCTGGTCGGCTACGCCGCCCCCGCGCACCTGGACACCGCCGTGCTGCGCAAGGCACTTGCCGCCACCCTGCCCGAGTACCTGGTGCCCGCCGCGGTCGTCGCGCTGGACCGGCTGCCGCTGAACGTCAACGGCAAGCTGGACCGCCAGGCGCTGCCCGCGCCGGACGCCGCCGCGTACGCCGTGCCGAGCGGCCGCCCGGCCCGGGACGAGCGCGAGGCGCTGGTCTGCTCGGTCTTCGCCGAGGTGCTCGGCCTGCCCGCCGTCGGCCCGGACGAGGACTTCTTCACCCTCGGCGGCCACTCGCTGCTGGCCACCCGGGTCACCGGGCGGCTGCGCGCCGGGCTCGGCGTGGAGACCGCCGTCCGGGACCTGTTCGAGACCCGTACCCCGGCCGCGCTCGCCGCCCGGCTGGCCGCCGCTGCCGCCGGCCGCCCCGGGCCCACCGCCCGCCCCCGCCCGGACCTCCTGCCGCTCTCCGCCGCGCAGGCCCGGCTCTGGTTCCAGTACCGCCTGGACGGCGCCACCGCCGCGTACACCATCCCGTGCGCGGTGCGGATCGACGGCGCCGTGGACACCGAGGCCCTGCGCGCCGCCTTCGGCGATGTGCTCGCCCGGCACGAGGCGCTGCGCACCGTCTTCCCGGACCGCGACGGCCGCCCGTACCAGCGGATCCTGACGCCCGCTCAGGCCGGGGTGCCGTTCGTGGTCGAGGAGACCACCGTCCACCGGCTCTCCCGCGCCGTGGCCGCCGCCGGGGCGTACGCCTTCGAGCTGGCCACGGAGATCCCGGTCCGGGCCACCCTGCTCACCACCGGGCCCGAGCGGCACGTGCTGAGCATCGCCGTGCACCACATCGCCGGTGACGAGTGGTCGGAGCGCGTGCTGCTGCGCGACCTGGACCAGGCGTACGTGGCCCGGCTGGCCGGCACCGAGCCCGGCTTCGCCCCGCTGCCGCTGCAGTACGCCGACCACGCGCTCTGGCAGGCCGAGCTACTGGCCGCCACCGAGGGCCCGGCCGCCGCGCAGACCGCCTACTGGCACGGACAACTGGCTGATGTTGCCGCCGAGTTGGCCCTGCCTGCCGACCGTCCGCGCCCGGCCGAGCCGAGCGGACGCGGCGGCGCCGTCCGGCTGGCGCTGCCAGAGGCGCTCCACACCGAGCTGCTCGGCTACGCCCGTCGACGGGGCGTGACCCCCTTCGTGGTCACCCAGGCCGCCGCCGCGCTGCTGCTCGGCACGCTGGCCGGGACGCGGGACGTCGCGCTCGGCACACCGGTCGCCGGACGTACCGACGAGGCGGTGGAGTCGGTGGTCGGCTTCTTCGTCAACACCCTGGTGCTCCGTCACGACCTCAGCGGCGCCCCGAGCTTCGACGCCCTGGTGGAGCGCAGCCGCGACGTGGTGTTCGGCGCGCTGGCCCACCAGGACCTGCCGTTCGACCGGCTGGTGGAGATCGTCAACCCGGAGCGATCGCTCGGCCGCCACCCGCTGTTCCAGGTGATGGTCCAGCACCGCAAGGCCACCGACGGCCACACGAGCCTGTTCGGCGCCCGCACCGAACTGCTGCCCGACCCGGTGCACGCGGCCCGCTTCGACCTGGCCTTCACCTTCGCCGAGTCCGCCGATGGCACCCGCACCGAGCTGACCGTCATCCACGCCGAGGACCTCTTCGACCGCTCCACCGCCCGCCTGTTCGGCGAGCGCCTGCTCGCGGTGCTGACCGCCGCACTGGCCGCCCCGGGACGGGAGGCCGGGTTGATCGAGCCGCTCTCCGAGCAGGAGCGCCGGGGCCTGGCGGGGGAGTGGAACGCCACCGGCCGCGAGGTCCGGGACGGCACCCTGCTGACCCGGATCGCCGAGCGGGTGGCCGCCACCCCCGAGGCCGTCGCGGTGGACTTCGAGGGGGAGACGCTGACCTACCGTCAGCTGGACCAGCGGGCCGGGAGGCTGGCCCGGGTGCTGGCCGCCCGGGGCGCCGGACCGGACCGGCTCGTGGCCGTCGCGGTGCCGCGGTCGGCCGAGCTGATGGTGGCCCTGCTGGGCGTGCTCAAGTCGGGTGCGGCGTACCTGCCGCTGGACACCGAGTACCCGGCCGAGCGGCTGGCCGCGATGGTCGAGGACGCCGCGCCCGTCGCCGTGCTCACCGTGCCCGGGGTGGAACTCCCGGCCCTGCCCGGGGCGCCGGTGCTCGCGGTGGACGCCGACGGCCCGCAGGCCGACCCCGTCGCCCCCGGCCCCGGCCACGCCGCCTACGTCATCTTCACCTCCGGCTCCACCGGCCGCCCCAAGGGCGTACTGGTCACCCACCGGGCCATCGTCAACCGCCTGGACTGGATGGCCGAGGTCCACCGGATCACCGCCGAGGACCGGATCCTGCAGAAGACCCCGGCCGGTTTCGACGTCTCGGTCTGGGAGTTCTTCCTCCCGCTGGTCACCGGCGCCCGGGTGGTGCTCGCCCGCCCCGGCGGTCACCGCGACCCCGGCTACCTGGCCGCGCTCGCCGCCTCCGCCGGGGTGACGGCCTGTCACTTCGTGCCCTCGATGCTGACCGCCTTCACCACCGCCGCCGAGCAGGACCCGGCGCAGCGGGAGGGCTTCGCCGGCGTGCGGCGGGTGTTCTGCTCCGGCGAGGCGCTGCCCGCTTCGGCCGTGGACCGGTTCGCCGCGCTCTGGCCGCAGATCGAGCTGCACAACCTCTACGGCCCCACCGAGGCCGCCGTGGACGTCACCTACCACCGTGCCTGGTCCGGGGCGGGGACCGTCCCGATCGGCCGGCCGGTCTGGAACACCCGGCTGCACGTGCTGGACGCCCGCCTGCGGCCCGTCCCGGTCGGCGTGCCCGGCGAGCTCTACCTCGCCGGGGTCCAGCTGGCCCGCGGCTACCTCGGCCGCCCCGGTCCGACCGCAGGGCGCTTCGTCGCCGACCCCTTCGACCACGGGGCCCGGATGTACCGCACCGGCGACCTGGTGCGCCGCCGGATCGACGGCGAGGTGGAGTACCTCGGCCGCACCGACGACCAGGTGAAGATCCGCGGCTTCCGGATCGAACTCGGCGAGGTGGAGGCCGCGTTGGCCGCCGTCCCCGGAGTCGGCCAGGCCGCCGTCACCGCCCGCGCGCTCACCGAGGGCGGGGCGCGGCAGCTGCTCGGCTACGTCACCGGCGCCGTCGACCCGGCCGCCGTCCGCTCCGCGCTGGCCGCCACCCTGCCCGAGCACCTGGTGCCCGCCGTGGTCACCGTGCTGGACGCACTGCCGCTGAGCGTCAACGGCAAGCTGGACCGCAAGGCGCTGCCCGACCCCTCGCGCGGCCCGGCCGCCGCCCCGAGCGGGAAGCCGGCCACCGCGATGGCCCGGGTCTTCGCCGAGGTGCTCGGGCTGGACGCGGTCGGCGAGGAGGAGAACTTCTTCGCGCTCGGCGGCGACTCCATCGTCTCGATCCAGCTGGTGAGCCGGGCCCGCAAGGCGGGGCTGGAGATCACCGCCAAGGACGTCTTCACCCACCCCACCCCGGCGGAGCTGGCGGCGGCCGCCACCGGGGTGCCGCTCGGTGAGGCGCCGCCGGCACCGGTCGCGGCGCAGCGGGACGGCGAGCTGCCCGCCCTCCCGGTGGTGCACTGGCTGCGGGAGCGTGGCGGGCCGGTCGACCGCTTCAACCAGTCCGTGCTGCTCACCGTCCCGGCCGGGCTGGACGAGCGGGCGCTGCGCACCGCGCTGGCCGCCCTGGCCGTGAACCACCCCGCGCTGCGGCTCAGGCTGGACCGCGCCGACGGCCTCTGGACCCAGGAGGTGCTGCCCGCCGACCAGGCCCCCGCCGTTACCGACCCCACCACCCTGCGGGTCGTCACCGGCCTCGGCGCCCTCGCGGCCGAGGCGGACCGGGCCGCCGCCGGGCTCGACCCGGACACCGGCCGGGTGCTGCGCGCGGTCTGGTTCGACGCCGGACCGCAGGACGGCCGGCTGCTCCTGACGGTCCACCACCTCGCCGTGGACGGCGTCTCCTGGCGCACCCTGCTGCCCGAACTGGCCGCCGGGTACGCCCGCGCCGCCGCCGGCCTCGCCCCCGCCGCCGAGCCCGAGGCGTACGGCCCGGCCGACTGGGCCCGCGCCCTGCTGGCCGAGGCGCACCGCCGCCCCCGGATGGCCGAGGCCGCGTACTGGCGCACCGCACTGGGCGGCCCCGCCGGGCCGCTCGGCGCACTCGCCGCCGACCCGGAGCGGGACACCGTCGCCACCCTGCGCACCCTTCGCCGCACCCTGCCCGCCGACCGCACCGCCCCGCTGCTGGCCGAACTTCCGCAGGCCTTCAACGTCGGCGTGGACGAGGTGCTGCTGGCCGGGCTGGTGCTCGGCGCCGCGACCGCCCACCCGCAGGCCGCCCCCGTCCTCCAGGTCGACCTGGAGGGCCACGGCCGGGGCACCGTCCTCGACGGCGCCCCGGCGGCCGATCTCGCCCGCACCGTCGGCTGGCTGACCACCGTTCACCCCGTCCGGCTCGACCTGGCCGCCGCGCTTGGACCGACCGGCGATCGGGGGGCGGCGTCGCGACGCCGGGGCACGCACCTCGACACCTTCTCGTCGGTCGCCGATGCTCCGCATGGACTCCCTCCTCGGCACCGCCGAGCCACGCACCCCAACGCCGCTCCTTCGCCCACCCCCCGATCGCCGGTCGGTCTCAGCAGCGGCGAGCAGGCCGGGCAGGTGCTCAAGCAGGTCAAGGAGCAGCTGCGCGCCGCCCCCGACAAGGGACTCGGCTTCGGCCTGCTGCGCCACCTCAACCCGCAGACCGCCGCCCTGCTGGCCGGGCTCCGCCGCTCCGAGGTGCTCTTCAACTACCGCGGCCGGCTGGACGGTGCGGGCGCCCCGCTCGGCGGCTGGCCGTTCGCCCCGGCCGCCGAGCGGGCCGTGGTGACCGCCGCCGCCGGGCCCGACCCGGCCCAGGCCGCCGGGTACCCGCTGGAGATCGACGCCGTGGTCCAGGGCGGCCCGGACGGGCGCCCCGAGCTGGCCGTCGAACTCAGCTGGCCCGAGGCGCTGCTGACCACCGCTCAGGCCGAAGCCCTGGCCGAGGGCTGGTTCACCGCCCTGGACGCGCTGGCCCGGCACGCGGCCACCGACGGGGCCGGTGGGCTCACCCCCTCCGACCTCGGCCTGGTCAGCCTCAAGCAGGCCCAGATCGACCGCCTGGAGGCCCGCCTGCGCGGCGGCGCCCGCCCGAGCCGCAGGCGCCGCCCGTGAACAGCCCGTCCCAGTCCGCCCGTACCGAGAACACCGAGAGCACCGAGAGCACCGTGACGAACTCCGCCGAACCGACCTCCCAGCAGCCGGCCCCGTCCGACCTGGAGGACGTCTACCCGCTGTCCTCGCTCCAGGAGGGCCTGCTCTTCCACGCCCTCTACGACCAGGCCGCCGAGGACGTCTACGTGGTGCAGTCCCACCTCGACCTGGCCGGGGACGTGGACACCGTCCGGCTGGCCGCCGCCGTGGACGCGCTGCTCGTCCGGCACGCCAACCTGCGGGCCGGGTTCTGGTACGAGGATCCGGAGGCGGTGGTCCAGTTCGTCCCCCGCGCCGTCGCCACCCCGCTGCGCGAGCTGGACCTGACGGCTTTCGCCGGCCCGGCCCGGGAGGCCGCCCTCGACGCGGTGATGACCGAGGACCGGCGGCACCGCTTCGACCTCTCCGCCCCGCCGCTGCTCCGGCTCACCCTGGCCCGGCTCTCCGCCGACGCCGTCCGGCTGGTGATCACCTGTCACCACCTGCTGCTGGACGGCTGGTCGATGCCGATCCTGGTCCGCGAGCTGCTGGCCCTGTACGGCTCGCACGGCGCCGCCGCCGTCCTCCCGCCGGTCCGCCCCTACCGGGACCACCTGGCGCTGCTCGCCACCCGCGACACCGCCGCCGCCGAGGCCGCCTGGGGCGAGGCACTGGCCGGGTTCGACCAGCCGCACCCGGTCGGCCCGGCCGAGTCGCAGGCACCCACCGCCACCGTGGAGTTCTCCGCCGGGCCCGAGTTGACCGCCGCCGTCACCGCCGCCGCCCGGGCCCAGGGCCTGACCCTGGGCAACCTCGCCCACACCCTCTGGGCCGTGCTGCTCGGATCCCTCACCGGCACCGCCGACGTGGTCTTCGGCACCACCGTCTCCGGCCGCCCCGACGACCTGCCGGGCGCGGACTCGATGGTCGGCCTGTTCATCAACACCGTGCCGGTCCGGGTCCGGCTCGCCCCGGCCGACACCCTGGCCTCCGCCACCGCACGGGTGCAGCGTGAGCAGGCCGCCCTGATGGCCCATCAGCACCTGGGCCTGGCCGCGATACAGAAGCAGGCCGCCGCCGAGGGGCCGCTCTTCGACACCCTGCTGGTGGTGGAGAACTACCAGGGCGGCGGCGGCGAGGGCCTGGCCGAGTCCTTCGGCGCCCCCGCCGGGCTGACCGTCACCGGCCTCGGCGCCCGCGACGCCACCCACTACCCGCTCGGCCTCACCGTGCTGCCCGGCAGCGAGCTGCGGATCGAACTCGACCACCGCACCGACCTGTTCACCCCCGCCGAGGCCGAGGCCACCGCCCGGCGGTTCCTCGCCCTGCTGGCCGCCTTCGCCGCCGACCCGGCCACCCCGCTGGCCCGGCTCGACCTGCTGGACCTTCTCACCGACACCGACACCGACACCGACACCGACACCGACGCCGAGCGCGCGGCCCTGCCCGCCGTCACCTCCGGCGGCCCGCTGGAGACCCCGGCCGGCACCGGGACCGTCGCCGACCGCCTCGCCGACCGGGCCGCCCGTACCCCGCACGACCGCGCGCTGGTCGCCCCGGCCCTGGCCGGCGGCACGGCCGAGCTCTCCTTCGTCGAACTCGACGGCGCCGCGAGCCGCCTGGCCCACCTGCTGGCCGTCAATGGGACCGCCCCCGAGTGGACCGCAGCCCTCGCCCTGCCCCGCTCCGCCGAGGCCGTCACCGCGATCCTCGCCACGCTCCGGGCCGGCGGCGCCTACCTGCCGCTCGACCTGGACCACCCCGACCACCGCCTGGCCCAGCTGCTGGACGACGTCCGCCCCGCCGTGCTGCTCACCACCACCGCCGTGGCCGGGCGCCTGCCCGCCCTCCCCGGCACGGCCGTCCTGCTGGTGGACGACCCGGCGGTGACCGCCGCCCTGGCCGCCCTGCCCGTCACCGCCCCGGGCGTGACGGTCGATCAGGACAGCCCCGCCTACGTCATCCACACCTCCGGCTCCACCGGCCGCCCCAAGGGCGTGGTCATCACCCACCGGGGCCTGAACAGCCTCGCCGAGGAGCACCTCACCGGCCCGTTCGCCGCCGTCGCCGACGGCCGCCGCCTGCGGGCGCTCGGCACCGCCTCGTTCGCCTTCGACTCCAGCTGGGACCAGCTGCTCTGGCTGCTCGGCGGCCACGAGCTGCACCTGCTCGGCGAGGCCGACCGCCGCGACGCCGAGGCCGTGGTGGCGTACACCCGGGCCGAGCGGATCGACGTGCTCGACAACACCCCCAGCTACACCCGCCGGCTGCTGGACAGCGGCCTGCTGACGGGCAGTCACCGCCCCTCCGTGCTGCTGCTCGGCGGCGAGGCCCTGCCCGAACCGCTCTGGACCGAGCTGCGCGCCGTGCCCGGCCTGACCGCGCTCAACTACTACGGCCCCACCGAGGCCACCGTCGACGCGCTGCTCGCCGACCTGGCCGACAGCACGGAGCCGGTGGTCGGCCGCCCGCTGCGCGGCACCCGCGCGTACGTGCTGGACGGCCTGCTGCGCACCGCCCCGGCCGGCTCGGTCGGCGAACTGTACCTGGCGGGAGCCCAGTTGGCCCGGGGCTACCTGGACCGGCCCGGCCTGACCGCCGAGCGCTTCGTGGCCGACCCGTTCGACCACGGGGCCCGGATGTACCGCACCGGCGACCTGGTGCGCCGCCGGGCTGACGGCGTGATCGAGTACCTCGGCCGCACCGACGAGCAGGTGAAGATCCGCGGCCACCGGATCGAGCCCGCCGAGATCGAGGCAGCCCTCACCGCCCTGCCGGCTGTCGCGCAGGCCGCCGTGCTGGTGCTCCCCGGCGCCGTCCGCCGGATCGCCGCCTACCTGGTGCCCGCCCCCGGTGCCACCGTGCCGACGCCCGACGAGCTGCACGCCACGCTCTCCGCCCGGCTGCCCGAGTACATGGTGCCGTCCGCCTTCGCCGTACTGGACGCGCTGCCGCTGAACATCAGCGGCAAGCTGGACCGGGCCGCCCTCACCGCGCGCGACCTCGACTTCACCGGCGAGAGCGGCACCCGGGCCGCCGAGACCGAGACCGAACAGCTGCTCTGCGAGCTCTTCGCCGAGGTGCTCGGCCTGCCGGAGAGCGGCGCCGAGGCCGACTTCTTCCGCCTCGGCGGCGACTCGATCTCCTCCATCCGCCTGGTGGGCGCCGCCCGCGCCGAAGGCCTGGCGCTCAGCCCGCGCGACGTCTTCGAGCAGCGCACCCCCGCCGCCCTGGCCGCCCTCGCCGACCTGCGCGAGAGCGCCGAGGCCGGGCCCGAGCTGCCCGGACTCCCCACCGCCACCGAGGCGGAGCTGCTGCTCGCGGCCGCCGCCGTGCCCAAGCTGGAGGTGGCCGAGCTCTGGCCCGTCTCCCCGCTCCAGCAGGGCCTGCTCTTCGAGGCCGGGTACGACGACCAGGGCATCGACGTCTACACCTCACGCGACGTCATCTCGCTCACCACCCGGGTCCCGCTCGCGGTCCTGCACGGGGCGCTGGCCGGACTGCTGGAGAGCCACCCCAACCTGCGGGCCGGGTTCCTGGCCGACGCCCTGGACCGCCCGGTCGCCTTCCTGCCGCGCCTGGTCGAGGTGCCGCTCACCGAGGCCGACCTCTCCCAGCTGGACGAGCCCGCCTTCGAGGCCGAACTCGACCGCCTGGTCGACGCCGAGGCCCGCACCCGCTTCGACCTGGCCACCCCGCCGCTGCTGCGGGTGGTCTCGGTGCTCGCCCCCGGCGGCGGCCAGCGCATCCTGCTCACCAACCACGCCCTGCTCTGGGACGGCTGGTCGGCCGGCCTGGTGCTCCAGGAGCTGCTGACCCGCTGTCACCTGGGCCTGACCGGCGCCCCGGACGGCCCCGCGCTGCCCGAACCCGGCCTGCCCTACCGCGACTTCCTGCGCTGGCTGACCGCCCAGGACCAGGAGCAGGGCCGGGCCGCCTGGCGGACCGCCCTGGCCGGCCTGGAGGAGGCCACCCTGCTCGCCCCGCAGGCCCGCGAGCGCGCCGCCGTGCTGCCCGAGGAGGTCGGCGCCGCGCTCTCCCCGGAGCTCTCCGCCCGCCTCGGCGCGTACGCCCGCACCCACGGCCTCACCCTCAACACCGTGGTCTGCGGCGCGTGGGCCCTGCTGCTGGCCGGACTGACCGGCCGTCAGGACGTGGTGTTCGGCGCCACCGTCTCCGGCCGCCCGGCCGAGCTGCCGGGCATCGACGCCACCATCGGCATGTTCCTCAACACCGTGCCGGTCCGGGCGAAGCTGGACGGCGGCGAGCGCGTCGCCGACTTCCTGGCCCGCCTCCAGCGCGAGCAGACCGCCCTGCTGGCGCACCATCAGACCGGCCTCGGCGAGATCCAGCGCGACGCCGGCCTCGGCCGGCTCTTCGACACCCTCCAGGTGGTCCGCAACACCCCCGCCGACGACGAGCTGCGCGACCGCATCCGGGCCGCGCTCGGCGTCGAGCAGATCGCCGACGTGGACGCCACCCACCTCCCGCTGATCTTCATCACCAACCCGGGCGAGGTGCTGGACCTCGAGTTCAAGTACCGCCCCGACGTCTTCGACCGCGCCACCGTCGAGCAGCACGCCGAGCGGATGGTGGTGCTGCTCACCGCGTTGGTGGGCGACCCCGGGCTGTTGGTCCGCGAGGTGGACGTGCTGACGGTGCGTGAGCGCGGGTTGGTGCTGGGGGAGTGGGCGGCGACGGGTCGTGAGCTGCCGGAGGCGACGGTGGCGGATCTGCTGGCGGAGCGGGCGGCGTTGGTGCCCGGTGAGACGGCGCTGGTGTGCGGCTCGCGGTCGTGGAGCTATGCGGAGTTGGACGCTGCGGTGAACCGGTTGGCGCGGCTGTTGGTCGGTCACGGCGCGGGTCCGGAGCGGGTGGTGGCGTTGGGGCTGCCCCGGTCGCTGGAGATGGTGGCGGCGCTGTTCGCGGTGCTGCGGACGGGGGCGGCGTATCTGCCGCTGGAGTTGGACTACCCGAAGGAGCGTTTGGCCTTCATGGTGGAGGACACCGCGCCGGTGGTCCTGGTGACGGACTCGACCGCGCTGGCGCGGATGCCGGAGTACGCGGCGACGGTGCTGCTGGACGACCCGGCGGTGGCCGCCGAGCTGGCCGGTTCGGAGACCGGGCCGCTGGGCGTGACGGTGGATCAGGACAGCCCGGCGTACGTCATCTTCACCTCCGGCTCGACCGGTCGGCCGAAGGGTGTCGTCACCCCGTACCGGGGTCTGACGAACATGCAGCTCAACCACCGCGAGGCGATCTTCGACCCAACGGTGGTCTCGGCGGGCGGCCGACGGCTGCGGATCGCGCACACCGTGTCGTTCTCCTTCGACATGTCGTGGGAGGAGCTGCTCTGGCTGGTCGAGGGCCACGAGGTGCACATCCTGGACGAGGCGCTGCGCCGCGACGCCCAGGAGCTGGCGGACTACTGCGACGCCCACGCGATCGACGTGGTCAACGTGACGCCCTCCTACGCCCAGGCCCTGGTGGACTGCGGGCTCCTGGACGAGGACCGGCACCGTCCGGTGCTGGTGCTGCTGGGCGGCGAGGCGGTGGCGGAGACGCTCTGGTCGAGGCTGCGCGACACGCCGGGGGTGCTCGGCTACAACCTGTACGGGCCGACCGAGTACACCATCAACACCCTGGGCGGCGGCACGCTCGACTCCGCCACCGCCACCGTGGGCCGCCCGATCTGGAACACCCGCGCCCAGGTGCTCGACTCCTTCCTGCGCCCGGTCCCCGTGGGCGTGCCCGGCGAGCTGTACGTGGCGGGCGTGGGCCTTGCCCGGGGCTACCTCAACCGCCCCGGCCTGACGGCGGACCGCTTCGTCGCCGACCCCTTCGGCGAGCCCGGGAGCCGGATGTACCGCACCGGCGACGTGGTGCGGTGGCGTGCCGACGGCCTGCTGGACTTCCTCGGCCGGGCCGACGACCAGGTGAAGATCCGGGGCTACCGGGTCGAGCCGGGCGAGATCGAGGACGCCCTCGCGCTGCACCCGACGGTGGCTCAGGCCGCCGTCCTGGTGCGGGAGGACGCCCCCGGCGTGAAGCGTCTGGCCGCCTACCTGGTGCCGGCCGCCGGTGCCGTCGTGGACGTGGCCGCCGTCCGGGCCGAGCTCGCCGCCCGGCTGCCCGAGTACATGGTGCCCGCCGCCTTCGTGGTGCTGGCGGCGCTCCCGCTGACCGTCAACGGCAAGCTGGACCGCCGGGCGCTGCCCGCCCCCGAGACCGGCGGGTCGGGCACCGGGCGGGCCCCGCGCGACGCCCGGGAGGCGCTGCTCTGCGGCCTCTTCGCCGAGGTGCTCGGCCTGGCCGAGGCCGGACCGGAGCAGAACTTCTTCGAGCTGGGCGGCCACTCGCTGCTGGCCACCCGCCTGGTCGGCAAGGTCAAGGCCGCCCTCGGCACCCACCTGACGGTCCGTGACCTGTTCGAGGCGCCGACCCCCGCCGGGCTGGCCCTGCGCACCGACGTGACCGACCCGCGCCCGGCCCTGGCCCGCCGCGAGCGTCCGGCCGAGCTGCCGCTCTCGCACGCCCAGCGCCGGATGTGGTTCCTGCAGAACCTGGTGTCCGGCGCCACGTACAACGTGCCGCTGGTGGTCCGGGTGAGCGGCGAGCTGGACCTGGACGCGCTGCGGGCCGCCGTCCGCTCCGTCACCGAGCGGCACGAGAGCCTGCGGACGGTCTTCACCGAGCGCGACGGCGGGGTCTTCCAGACCGTGCTGGCCCCGGCCGGCGAGGTGCACGTCCGCCCGTCCACCGAGGAGACGCTGGACGCCGACATCCGGGCCGAGGTCCGGCACGGCTTCGACCTGGCGGCCGAACTCCCGCTCCGGGTCTCGGTGCTGGAGCTGGGTGAAGCCGAGCACGTGGTGGTGCTGCTGTTCCACCACATCGCCGGTGACGAGTGGTCGATGCTCCCGTTCATCGACGACCTGAACCAGGCCTACGCCGCCCACCGGGCCGGGCAGCTGCCCGGCTGGGCGCCGCTGCCGGTGCAGTACGCCGACTACACCCTCTGGCAGCAGGAGCTGCTGGACGGCGCCGCCGGGGTGGCGGAGCGTCAGGCGGGCTACTGGCGCGAGGCGCTGGCCGGGCTCCCCGAGGAGCTGCCGCTGCCGACCGACCACCCGCGGGTGCCGACCGCCCGCCTGGCGGGGGACACCGTGTACGCCCAGGTGCCCCCGGCCGTCTACCGCGGCCTGCGGGCTGCCGCCCAGGCCACCGGCACCACCACCTTCATGGTGCTCCAGGCCGCCGTGGCCACCCTGCTCCACCGCCTCGGGGCCGGCACCGACATCCCCCTCGGCGCCCCGGTGGCCGGGCGCTCCGACAGCGTCCTGGACGGGCTGGTCGGCTTCTTCGTCAACACCGTCGTGCTCCGCAACGACCTCGCCGGTGACCCGACCTTCACCGACCTCCTGGCCCGCACCCGGGACACCGACCTGGCCGCCTTCGCCCACCAGGACCTCCCCTTCGACCGCCTGGTGGAGGCCGTCAACCCGCCCCGGGTGCCCGGCCGCCACCCGCTCTTCCAGGTGATGCTGGGCTACCAGCACAGCGCCGGGGGAGAGGGCAGCCTGCTCGGGCTGAAGAGCCGCATCCTGCCCTTCGAGCTGGGCGCGGTGAAGTTCGAACTGGACTTCAACTTCGAGGAGATCTCCTCCGAGGAGCAGATCGACATCGCCTTCGAGTACGCGACCGACCTCTACGAGCGCACCACCGCCGAGGCGCTGGCCGAGCGGCTGCTCGCCGTGCTGGAGCAGGTCGCCGGAGACCCGGACCGCCGGATCGGCTCGCTGGACGTGCTGACGGTGCGTGAGCGCGGGCTGGTGTTGGGGGAGTGGGCGGACACCGCCCGCGAGCTGCCCGACGCCACGGTGGCCGACCTGCTGGCCGAGCGCGCCGCGCAGGTGCCGGACGAGACGGCGCTGGTCTCCGGCGACCGCTCCTGGACCTACGCGGAGCTGGACGGTCAGGTCGACCGGCTGGCCCGGCTGTTCACGGTGTACGGCGCGGGCCCGGAGAGGGTGGTGGCGCTGGGGCTGCCGCGTTCGCTGGAGATGGTGGCGGCGCTGTTCGCGGTGCTGCGTACCGGGGCGGCGTACCTGCCGCTGGAGCTGGACTACCCGAAGGAGCGCCTGGCCTTCATGGTGGAGGACACCGCGCCGGTGGTGCTGGTCACGGACTCCACCGCGCTGCCCCGGATGCCCGAGTACGCGGCGACGGTGCTGCTGGACGATCCGGCCGTGGCGGCCGAGTTGACGTCCCTGGACGCGGGCCCGCTGGGCGTGACGGTGGATCAGGACTCCCCGGCGTACGTGATCTTCACCTCCGGCTCGACGGGCCGCCCGAAGGGCGTCGTCACGCCGTACCGGGGTCTGACGAACATGCAGCTGAACCACCGCGAGGCGATCTTCGACCCGACGGTCGCGCTGGCCGGGGGGCGCCGTCTGCGGATCGCCCACACGGTGTCGTTCTCCTTCGACATGTCGTGGGAGGAGCTGCTCTGGCTGGTCGAGGGCCACGAGGTCCACGTGATGGACGAGGCGCTGCGGCGTGACGCCGAGGCGCTCTCCGCCTACTGCGCCGAGCACCGGATCGACGTCGTAAACGTCACCCCGTCCTACGCCCAGGCGCTGGTCGACCAGGGCCTGTTGGACGAGGACCGGCACCGTCCGGTGCTGGTGCTGCTCGGTGGTGAGGCGGTGGCGGAGACGCTCTGGTCGAAGCTCTGTGACACCCCCGGCGTGCTCGGCTACAACCTCTACGGGCCGACCGAGTACACCATCAACACCCTGGGCGGCGGCACGCTCGACTCCGCCACTGCCACCGTCGGCCGCCCGATCTGGAACACCCGCGCCCACGTCCTGGACGGCTCGCTCCGCCCGGTGCCGGTCGGCGTCCCCGGCGAGCTCTACGTCTCCGGTGCGGGCCTGGCCCGGGGCTACCTCAACCGACCAGGCCTGACCGCCGAGCGCTTCGTCGCCGACCCCTTCGGCGAGCCGGGCGCCCGGATGTACCGCACCGGCGACGTGGTCGCCTGGCGGCCGGACGGCCTGCTGGACTTCCTCGGTCGCGTCGACGACCAGGTGAAGATCCGGGGCTACCGGGTCGAGCCCGGTGAGATCGAGGACGCCCTCGCGCTGCACCCGACGGTGGCTCAGGCCGCCGTCCTGGTGCGGGAGGACGCCCCCGGCGTGAAGCGTCTGGCCGCCTACCTGGTGCCGGCCGCCGGTGCGGTGGTGGAGACGGCCGCCGTCCGTCGTACGCTGACGGAGCGTCTGCCGGACTACATGGTCCCCTCGGCGTTCGTGGTGCTGGACGCGCTCCCGCTGACCGTCAACGGCAAGCTGGACCGCAAGGCCCTCCCCGTGCCCACCGGCGCCGACTTCACCGCCACCGGCCCCGTCCGGGCACCGCGCACCCACGCCGAGGTGCTGGTGCACTCCGCCTTCGCCGACGTGCTCGGACTCCCGGACCTCGGCATCGACGAGAACTTCTTCGACCTCGGCGGCCACTCCCTGCTCGCGATGGCGCTGCTTCAGTACCTGCGGGCCGACTTCGAGGGCTCCGGCCTCTGCCTGGCCGACGTGCTAGCCCGGCCGACCGTCGCCGCCCTCGCCGAACTCCTGGCCGGCCCGGCGTCCGACGCCCCCACCTGCCAGGCCTGACCTCCACCCACCCTTTCCACCCACCAGAGGAGAACATCATGAGCTCGACCAACCCCTTCGAGGACGACGCCGCCCAGTACTTCGTGCTGGTCAACGCGGAGAACCAGCACTCGCTCTGGCCCGCCTTCGCCGAGGTCCCGGCCGGCTGGACCGTCGTCCACGGCGAGGACAGCCGCCAGGGCTGCACCGACTACGTGGACGCCCACTGGACCGACATGCGTCCGGCCAGCCTGATCGCCCGGACCGAGGCCACCTCAGCCTGAGCCACGGCGCCCGGGGCGGTGAGCCACGGTTCACCGCCCCCGCCCCGTACCGCTTCCGATCCCGAACAGACGGACACCAGTTGAGCACCGATCAGATCGCCCCGGCCGACCCCGGCGGGCTGACCGCCGAGGACCTCGCCGACGAGGACCTGGACCCCGCCGCGCTCTCGCCCGAGCGCCGCCGCCGGGCCCGCGCCCTGCTGCGCGGCGCGCTGCGCCCGCACCGGGGCCTGGTGGCCGCCGCGATGGTGGCCGCGGCGATCCGCCAACTCGCCCTGCTGGCCGTGCCCTGGTGCGTCCAGCGCGCGCTCGACGACGGCCTCACCAAGGACGACGGCGGCGCCCTGCTGTTCTGGAGCCTGGCCACCCTGGCCACCACGCTGGTGCAGTTCGCCGGTCTGTTCGGCTGGCAGTTCCTCTCCGCCTACGCCGACTGCAAGGTCGGCGCCGACCTACGCTCGCGCCTGCTGCGCCACCTGTCCGCCCTGGACCGCGGCGCGCTCGCCTCCCGCGGCCACGGCGACCTGGCGATGCGGGCCACCCGGGACACCGACCTGGTCCGCGAGTGGGTGCACGGGCTGGCGATCTGGGTGGTGCTGGCCACCACCTTCGTGGTCGTCCTCCCCGCGCTCGCCGCCCTCGACCTGAGCCTGCTGCTGGTCACCCTGGCCACCCTGCCGTTCCTGGTCTGGGTGAACCTCCACTTCCCCCAGCGCTTCGCCGCCGCCAGCGGAGAGCTGGCCAAGGCGCACGGCGACCGCGCCGACGCGGTGGCCGACCTGCTCCAGGTCGGCACCGGCCTGCGCGGCACCGGCGGCCACCGCCCCCTGGTGGACCGTCACCACGCCGCCAGCACCGAGGTGACCGCCCGCACCGTCACCGCCGCCAGGATCGAGGCGAGCTGGGCCGCCGTGGCCCCCTTCGTCCCCCGGGTCGCGGTCGCGGCCGGCGTCGGAATCGGCGGCCTCGCCGTGCTGGACGGCTCGCTGACCGTGGGCGGCCTGGTCGCCTTCTCCTCCTGGATGGCCATCGTCACCCTGGCCACCCGGGTCCTGGTCGACCGGCTGCTGGAGCGCGGCCAGGCCGACGTGGCCGCCGCCCGGATCGACGAGGCGCTCTCCATCCTCCCCACCATGGTCGAGCCCGCCCCCGGCACCGCCCGCCCGCTGCCCGCCACCGGCGCCCTGGTGCTCGACGGCGTCAGCGCCGTCCGGGACGGCCGCACCGTCCTGGCCCCGCTCGAACTCACCGTCCCGCACGGCGAGTTCCTCGCGCTCGACGGCGCCACCGGCTCCGGCAAGACCACCCTGCTGCGCCTGCTGGTCCGCCTGGACGACCCGGCCACCGGCTCCGTCCGGTACGGGGGGACCGACCTGCGCGAGGCCGCCCTGGACGAGGTTCGCACCCGGATCGCGTACGTGGCCCAGCGCCCCGTGCTGCTCTCCGGCACCGTGGCCGACAACCTGCGGCTCGGCCGCGAGCTGCCCGAGGAGGCCCTGGTCGAGGCCTGCCGGACGGCCGGCATCCACGAGCAGCTGGCCGCCATGCCCGACGGCTACGCCACCGAACTCGGCGAGGGCGGCACCGCCCTGTCGGGTGGTCAGGTCCAGCGCCTGGCCATCGCTCGGGCGCTGCTCGGCGACCCGAGGGTGCTGCTGCTCGACGACTCCACCTCCGCCCTGGACACCGCCACCGAGCGGCTGGTCCTGGAGCGGCTGAAGGCCTGGGCGGCCGACCGCACCCTCGTCTTCTGCACCCACCGCTCGGCGGTGCTGGCGGCCGCCGACCGGGTGGTCACCCTCAACTCCGTTGCTGCCTACGACCGTTCCGAGGAGGTGGCCCGTGGCTGAGCAGACCGTTCTCAAGGATGAGGCCGACCAGAAGCAGGTGCTGCGCCGCGCGGCCCCGTACCTGCGTCCGCACCGCACCAAGCTGGGCGTCGCGGTCGGCGTCGGCCTGGCCGACTCGGCCGCGCTGGTGGCCGTCGCCCCGCTGATCGGCCTGGCCACCGACGCCCTGCTGGACGGCGGCCGCCGGGTGCTCGGCACCGCCGTCGCCCTGCTGGTGGTGCTCGCGGTGGCGCAGCTGGCGCTGGCCCGGGCCGGGGAACTGCTGCTCATCAAGTCCGGCGAGCAGGTGGTCCGCACGCTGCGCGAGCGGGCGGTGGAGAACCTGGCGGTGGCCCCGCTGCGCTTCCTGGAGACCCACCGCAGCGGCGAGCTGCTGCGCCGGGCCACCGGCGAGGTGGCCGCGCTGGCCGCGTTCGTCCGGCTGCACCTGCGCAACCTGGTCTCCTCCGGGGCCACCCTGCTCTTCACCCTGGTCCTGCTGCTCGGGTACTCCTGGCTGATGCTGCTGGTGCAGCTGGCCGTCTTCCTGCCGCTCACCCTGCTGGTGACGCGCTGGTTCCAGCGCGACGCGGGCGCCGCCTTCGGCGGAAAGGCGGGGGCGGAGGCGGCCGTCGCGGCCACCTTCAGCGAGACCCTGACGGCCCGTGAGGCGCTGCAGACCTCGCGCGGGCTGGCCGGCTGGACGCGGCGCTTCGACCGGGAGAACGCCCAGGCCGTGACCGCCGCCCGGTGGGCGCTGCTGGTGGAGAACCGGATCGACCTGGTCTCGCTGGTCGAGGGCATGGCGATGGTGGTGCTGCTCGCGGTCGGCGGCTGGATGGTGACCGAGGACGCGCTGAGCATCGGCACGGTGGTGGTCTTCGTGGTCGCCAGCCGCAACCTCTTCGACTCCTTCACCGAGCTCTCCCAGCTGGTCGGCGAGGTGCAGGGCGCGAAGACCGGTCTGGCCCGGCTGCTCGAACTCCTGGACGCCACCGCGCCGTCGGGGCCCTCGGGGCC
Organism: Kitasatospora sp. NPDC088742; assembly: GCF_055584905.1. NCBI lineage: Bacteria > Bacillati > Actinomycetota > Actinomycetes > Kitasatosporales > Streptomycetaceae > Kitasatospora > Kitasatospora sp. NPDC088742. Next base: position 61,542 of record NZ_JBVJLD010000036.1, read on the forward strand.
CTCGGGTGCGGTCTCCCTGCCGGAGCAGGGGGAGCTGCGGTGCGACGCCCTGGACTACCACTACCGCTCCGACCGGCAGACCCTGCACTCGGTGTCGCTGTCCTTCCCGGCCGGCAGCCGGACCGGGGTGGTCGGCGAGACCGGCTCGGGCAAGACCACCCTCGCCAAGCTGCTCTGCGGCCTCTACCGGCCGGACGGCGGCACGGTGAGCTTCGGCGGCACCGGCCTGGGTGAGGTGCCCGAGGCCGAACTCCGGCGCCGGGTGGTGCTGGTGCCGCAGGAGGTCCGGATGGTCACCGGCACCGTGGCGGAGAACCTCGCCCTGGTGCAGGGCGCCCCGACCCGGGCACGGATCGAGGAGACGGTGGCGCGGCTGGGCCTGGCCGGCTGGATCGCGGACCTGCCCGGCGGCCTGGACGCCGAGGTCGGCCAGCGCGGTGGGAACCTCTCGGCGGGGGAGCATCAGATCCTGGGCCTGGTACGGGCGGTGCTGGCCGACCCGGCGGTGCTGGTGCTGGACGAGGCCACGGCCGACATCGACCCGGTGACGGCGGCCCGGCTGGAGCACGCCTTGGACGAACTGCGGGCGGACTGCACGCTGATCGTGATCGCGCACCGGCCGGAGACCATCGCGCGGCTGCCGAGGGTGGTGCGGATGGCGGGCGGCCGCGTGGTGGCCGACGTGGCCTCGGCTGGTCTTCCCGCATGAAGTTAGGCTAGCCTAAGCTCACTTGCTCACTCCTGCGCTGAACGGGCCGACCATGACCACCGACACCACCGTGCCCGCCGCGAACGTCCCGCCCCGGCTGCGGATCGTCCGGCACCCGCTCAAGTACCGCCTCCTGGAGGTGAAGCGGGTGCTCCGGGTCACCCCGGGCACGGTGCGGGTCACCTTCGGCGGCGAGGCCCTGGAGGGCTTCTGCGAGCAGCAGCCGACCGACCACGTGAAGCTCTGCTTCGCGGAGGACGGCGCTGCCCTCCCGGTCGAGCCGGTGGTGGTGGAGGACACCTGGGTGGACGCCCCCGAGGGCCGGTCCGAGCCGCTCACCCGCGACTACACCATCCGTCACTACCGGCGGGAGGAGCGGGAGTTGGACATCGACATGGTGCTGCACGGCTCCGGTGTCGGGTCCTCCTGGGCGGCCTCGGCCGAGCCCGGGATGAAGCTCGGCGTCTTCGGGCCGCGCGGCTCCGAGGTGATCGACTTCGTCCACGACTGGTACCTGCTCGCCGCCGAGGAGACCGCGCTGCCGGCCCTCGCCCGCTGGATCGAGATGCTGCCCGCCGGGGTGAAGGTGCTGGCCTTCGCCGAGGTCCCCGGCCCCGAGGACGAGCAGGTCTTCGAGACCTCCACCGACCTCACCATGACCTGGCTCCACCGCGGCACCGCCCCGGCCGGCACCACCGACCTGCTGGAGCGGGCCGTCCGCGCCGCCGTCCTCCCCGAGGGCATGGGCTACTGCTGGGTGGCCGGCGAGGCCAACACCCTCAAGCCGATCCGCCGTCACCTGCGGGGCGAGCGCGGCCTGCTGAAGCAGCAGGTGGACGTGGACGGCTACTGGAAGCGCGGCACCGCCAACCACGACCACCACGAGGACGACGAACACCCGCACGCCTGAGCCCGACCGGCAATTGGGGGGTGGCGTCGCGACGCCGGGGCACGCGCCCCCACGCCGCTCCTTCACCCACCCCCCAATTGGCGGTCGGTCCGAGCCCGCCGTCCCACCTCCTCCTAGGACCCGCATGAGCACCGACATCCTCACCGCCCCGACCCCGCTCCGGCGGGCCGAGGCCGCCCGGCGGGGGCAGAGCACCAGGCGGAAGGTCGGCTGGCTGCTCGGCGGGCTGGCGCTGCTGGCCGTCCTGGTGCCGGCCGGGATCGCCGTCGGCGCCCGCTGGGTGCCGCCCGCGCGGGTGGTCGACGTGCTGCTGCACCGTCAGCCCACCGACGAGGACTGGATCGTGGTCCACCACGCCCGGATCCCCCGCACCCTGCTCGCCGTCGTGGTCGGTGCCGCGCTGGGCCTGGCCGGCACCCTGATGCAGGCCGTCACCCGCAACCCGCTCGCCGACCCCGGCCTGCTCGGCGTCAACGGCGGCGCGGCGGCGGCCGTCGCGGCCGGGACGGCGCTGTTCGGGCTGCGCGGCTTCCACTCCTTCGTCTGGTTCGCCCTCGCCGGGGCCGGAACCGCCGCCCTGGTGGTCCAGTTGCTCGGCTCCGGCGGCCGGGCCTCCGCCACCCCCGCCCGGCTGGCCCTCGCCGGGACGGCCGTCACGGCGGTGCTCACCGCGTTCGTCAACGGCCTGATCCTGCTCGACCCGCTCACCCTCGACCGCTTCCGCTACTGGCAGGTCGGCACCCTCGGCGGCCTGGACGCCGCCGTGCTCCGCCAGGTCCTCCCCTTCCTGGCCGCCGGCGCCCTGCTCTGCCTGGCGCTGGCCCGCCCGCTCAACGCCCTCGCCCTCGGCGACGAGACCGGCCAGGCCCTCGGCGCCCGCCCCGGCCGCACCCGCCTGCTCAGCCTGCTCGCCGTCACCCTGCTCTGCGGCGCGGCCACCGCCGCCGTCGGCCCGATCGCCTTCGTCGGCCTGGCCGTCCCGCACCTGGCCCGCCACGTCGCCGGGCCCGACCAGCGGTGGACGCTGCTGCTCTCCGCCGTCTTCGCCCCCGTCCTGCTGCTCGGCGCCGACATCCTCGGCCGCCTGGCCCTGCACCCCGCCGAACTCCAGGTGGGCGTCGTCACCGCCTTCCTCGGCGCCCCGCTCTTCATCGCCCTGGTCCGGGGCCGGAGGATCGCCCAGCTTTGACATCCTCCCCGCGCTGAGGCGCGGGGATTCCGGCCGCGCCTGCGGCACAGGGCTTGCGCCCTATCCCGTTGGCGTTCCGGTGGGTTCCTGTTTCGACGGGCTGTGCCTGGCGCGGGATTGCCGCGCCGGGTCCTACCGGCCCTCCGCAGGCGTTCTGCCTGTCCGCCTGTCCGGCGGCCAGGATGTTACGAGCGGCATTGAGGTCCCGATCGTGCAGCACACCGCACGCCCCGCAGGTCCACTCGCGCACCGCGAGGGGCTTGGGTCCGTCCAGGGCGCCGCAGGTGGAACAGACGTCACCGATCTTCGCCAGGTTCAGCTTCCCGTTGCCGCGGATGCGGAACCCGTTGCGGGTGAACCGCAGCGACTGCCGGCTGTCCTTACGGGACTTGAACCGGGGCAACCCCGTTGGGCGCCCCGCACGCTTGCCCGACAGCGAGTCGAGGAAGTTCCGGTACGCGGTGTCCAGATCCCGCAGGGACTGGATCAGCGGATCGACACCGACCGACGCGAGCCACGCCCGCTCCGGGGTCTTCTTCGCCGCGGTGATCACCAACTTCTGAAAATCGGTGCCCTTCGGATATGGCAGTCCGTTCTTCCGGGCGTCCCTCCGCGCCGCGAGGGCGTCGTTGTACACCACCCGAGCGCACCCGAACGTCCGTGCCAACGCAGCGCGCTGACCCACCGTCGGATAGACGCGATAGGAATACCGAAGATGCACAAGACATACCGACCGGAAGCCACTGACAACGGCTCACGCCCAAACCCCCGCCGCTTCACGGCTCCGGGTCAAGGATCCTCCCCCACCCTTTGGGTGGAGGGACTTTCCTCCCCCCGGCTGAAGCAGGGGGCACCCTGGAGGAAAACTCGGTGAAGCCCGTATTCCTTGAGGCTGTTCCTTCTCTCCGTGCGCTCCGCCTCCTCGGTGACCGCTCGCTCCGCCTCCACCCCCGCGCCGTCGCCGTCTGCCTGCTGCTGACCCTCGCCCTGGTGGGCTGCGGGGTCTGGGCCCTGACGGTCGGTGACTTTCCGGTGCCGGTCTCCGGCGTGCTGGACGCGCTGCTCGGCTCCGGTCCGCGCGGCACGCGGTACGTCGTCACCGAGCTGCGCCTGCCCCGTGTCCTGACCGCGCTGCTGGTCGGTGCCGCTCTCGGCCTGGCCGGCTCGCTGTTCCAGACCCTGGCCCGCAACCCGCTCGGCAGCCCCGACGTGATCGGCTTCACGGTCGGCTCGGCCACGGGCGCGCTCGCGGTGATCCTGGTCATCGGCGGCAGCGCGGCGACGGTCGCCGGGGGAGCGGTGACCGGCGGCCTACTCACCTCGGCCGTCGTCTACCTGCTGGCGCGGCGCGGCGGCGCCCAGAGCTACCGGCTGATCCTGGTAGGCATCGGGGTCAGCTCGCTGCTCGCCTCGCTCAACGCCTACCTGATCGCCCGCGCCTCGTTCAGCGACGCCCAGAGCGCGGCCGTCTGGCTCACCGGCAGCCTCAACGCCCGGGGTTGGGAGCACGTCGGCCCGCTCGCCGTGGTCCTGCTCGTGCTGCTCCCGGCCGCCCTGGTGCTGGGCCGCTCGCTTCGCCTGCTGGAGATGGGCGACGACACCGCCACCGCCCTCGGCATCCGCGCCGAACCCGTCCGCGCGGGGGTCATCCTGGTCGGCGTCGCCCTCGCCGCCGCCGCCACGGCCGCCGCCGGCCCGATCCCCTTCGTCGCCCTGATCGCCCCTCAGGCCGTCCGCCGCCTCACCCGCGCCACCGGTCCCAACCTGCTCGCCTCCGCCCTCCTCGGCGCGACCCTGCTGGCCCTCAGCGACCTCGCCGCCCAACGCCTGCTCGCCCCCACCCAACTCCCGGTCGGCGTCTTCACCGGCGTGGTCGGCGGCCTCTATCTGATCTGGCTGATCGCCCGTCAGTGGCGCCGCCGCTGACGCCGCGTCACGCGGATCGGAGGACCTGCGGGCCGGCAAAACACGTGGACGGTCCGCCGCGGAGCTGCGACGATGCCCCCTGCTTTCTTCGCGGAGGACAGTTGTTCGTTTTCGTGTGTGCGGGATGTGGCGCCGAGCTGACCATCCCGCTCTCCCCGGTCGCGCTGCCGGTTCATGCCCATCAGAAGTACGGGAACGGGATCCAGCTCCCGGTGCTCATGGGGTCGGGCACATTCGCGGTGGAACCGGAGCCCTGGGGGCCGCCGTGGCGGAGGCGGGAGGAGGTCGACCCGGACGAGGCGGTGGCCCGTCGCCGCCCTCACCACACTCGCCGCCCCGGTTGTTCCCCGCCGCTGGTGGCAACGGCGTCGGGGACCGGTGGCATGCTGAACCGTGCGGGCTGGGCCTGCGTCTCTCCTCACGACCGACACCACTCTCCCAGGAGCACGGACCATGGCTGACAAGGACGTCGAGCAGACCGACGGGCGGGCTGACGCCCTGGCACCCTGGTGGGCGGAGTTCGGAACGGTGGGGTCCGTCGCGCTGGTCGTCGTCGGGGGAGTCGCGGCGGTGTGGGTCACCTTCCGGCTGCCCGGCACCCCGGAGAACCTGGCGGCCGGCTACTACCAGGCCGCCAGGGTCGTGGCCATCGGCCTGGTGGCCGTGGGATGCACGGTGCTGGGCCGCCGCCGTGCCCGGGCCTCGGTCGACGAGGAGACGGGCGCTTAGCGGCTGTTGGCTGCCCTTATGCGGGGGGCTGTTGCCGGAGCTCTGCGGCCGGGAACGGCGTCCGTTTGGTCTCGGTGGTCAGCCGGCGGAAGAAGGTGTTCAGGACGGCGGTGACGTGCGTGTGGCGGTCGATGATGGCCGTGATCTCGGGTGGGACGTCGTCAGGTCGCCGGTCGGCCGTCCAGTCGTGCAGGTGGTACCGGAGCAGGTGGCTCGCGGTGTAGGCGTGGTCGTACGCGAGGTGGTCCGCGAGGAAGGCGGACTCCTCCGCCGAGAGGTCGAAGCGGGAGCTCAGGGCGAGCCCGAAGTCGGCGAAGTAGAGGCGGTGGCCGTCGGTGAGGACGTTGCCGAAGTGGGCGTCGAAGTGGACGAGTCCGTGCGAGCTCATGAAGGCTGCCCCGCGCGTCAGCGCTTCCTCCACCCAGCGGAAGGCCGAGCCGTCCAGGGCGTCCTGAACGTCGGTCAGCCATTCGGCGAGGGTGTGCGGCACGTGCTCCAGGAAGAGCACCAGGCTGTGCGAGGACCGGCCGAGGGCCTCCAGCCGGTCGCGGACGGCGGATGATCCGTCCCAGTGCGCCACCGCCCCCTCCAGTCCCCCGAACTCGTCGGTGAACCCTTCGGGAGGGGAGTCGGGCAGGACGCGCCAGTGGTACATGAGGGGGAAGTCCGCGTACTCGTCGGTGAGGACCCAGTTCGTGGTCATGGTGTGGACGGCGAGCTCCCGCCAGGCACCGAACCCGGCCGAACCCACTCCGTACTGGTAGTACGTCGGGAGTCCGAAGAGGTTCGCCGTCGACCGCAGGTTCTCGGGGCGGAGTTCGAGGTCCGTCAGCGAGACCCTCTTGACGAACACGCGCGTGCCGTCGACGTCCAGCTGCGCCGACCTGCCGCCGATGCCCGTCCCGAGCGCGGTGGCGGAGGCCACGACCTGCCCGAGGCGGTGGTCGCTCAGGAGGGAGAGTTCCGTGCCCACGGCTCCGTAGGCGGCCAGACGCGCGGACCGCTCCCCGTTCGTCGGCGGCCTCACCGGCGTGGACCGGCGGTGTGGACGACGGCGGGCCGCGGCGGTCGGCCGGATCCGGACCGAAGCTGCGGGAGTTCGTATTCCGGGGCGAGGAAGCTGCTGTACTCGGGCGGCGCGGAGCTCTCCGCCCAGTGCATCGAGCCGGCTATGACGTGGCCGCTGCCACCGGACCCGGGCTCCAGGAGGAAGGCCCGCCGCGAGGCGCGCGAGGGGCGGGGGTCGGTGGCCCTCAGGCGCTGCTCCTCCGCCGGTGAGGCGAGTCGCACGGTCAGCGTCCGGTAGTGGTCGTGGACGGAGAGGGCGCTGACGCCCTTGAAGAGGAGCTCCACCGTCGTTCGGTGCCCGGCCTCGAGGTCCCGCTCGCCACGGAAGAGGAGTTGACCGTGCCCGATGATGTAGGCGAACAGACTCAGGGGACGGTCGAAGGTGACCGGCAGGTCCACCTCCTCGGTCCGTTGCTCCGTCACGCGTGTCCTCGTTCCCCCGGCCGACCGGCTCCTCCGCAGCGGAGCCTCTGACGGGGCATCACCCTATCCGCGCCGGCCGATCGCCCGTCAGCGGCGTCGTCGCCGACCTCCGGCGGGCCGGGGAAACGGCCAGGACAGTGCGGGTGTGCCGTGGCAGGATGCGGCTGGACCCATGGGGAGGAGACGACGGAATGGGGATCGACTACAGCTATGAGGTGTTCGTGCCGACGGAGAACGTCGGCCGCGCGTTGGCCGAGCTGGCTGCCCTGGCACCGAGCGGGGACGGACGGCCGTCGACCACGGTCACGCTGCCCGGCGGTGAGCAGGTCGTGGTTCCGTTCACCTCGGGTTTCAAGAGCGACCCGGTCGACTGCTCCGAGAGCGGCACGGTGGAGCTCGACACCACGATCATGTTCGGAGTCGAGGACGACGCGATGCGCGAGCTGGCGGCGAGCCACGACTGGCGGCGCGATCAGCACGGCAGGTTGGCGATCGGATACATCTACCTCAGGATCTGGTTCGGGTCCGGGTGGCACCCCGACCACGCGCGCCTGGTCTTCACGGCGGCGGCGACGGGCATGAGCCTGGCGTTCGAACGGTCCAGCACGATCCGTGAGGTGTTCACGGGACTCACCGCCGCCAGCGGCGGGGTGTGCTGCCTGCTCGACACCGAGCGCGAGACCCGCCGGATCTGCTGGCTGAACGGCGGGCCGTGCGACCAGCCGGTCCCCGGCCCCCGCTTCGCCGACTACGGCGAGCTGGCGGCGAGTTGGTCCGTCGGCCGACGCTGACGGCGGCGTGCCGCGCACCCCGGGCTGCCGTCGTGAGGGAAGGCGTGAGAGCGTGGGCCGCCTCGCGACGGGAGCGGAGGAGAGCCGATGAGTGCCGGACGGATCCTGGTGGTGGACGACGACGCGGCGATCCGGCGTTCGCTGGAGCGCGGGCTGCGGCTCAGCGGCTTCGCCGTACGGACGGCCGGGAGCGGCCCCGAGGCGTTCGCCCTGCTGGCGGGGGAGCCGGCCGATGCCCTGGTGCTGGACGTCTCGATGCCCGGGCCCTCCGGGACCGAGGTGTGCCGGGAGCTGCGCGGGCGGGGTGACGAGACGCCCGTGCTGATGCTCTCCGCACTGGACGAGACCGCGGACCGGGTGAGCGGGCTGCAGGCCGGTGCGGACGACTACCTGGTGAAGCCGTTCGCCCTGGAGGAGCTGGTGCTGAGGCTGCGGGCCCTGCTGCGGCGGCGGCCCGCGCCGCCGTCGGCCACCCTGCGCTCGGGACCGCTGACGATCGACCAGGAGACCCGACGGGTCCACCACGGCACGGCCGAGATCACCCTCACCCGGCGGGAGTTCGAGCTGCTGGTGCAACTGGTCAGGAACACCGGCATCGTGCTGAGCCGGGACACCCTGCTGGAGCGGGTCTGGGGCTACGACTTCGAGGTGCGCACCGACGCGGTCGACACCTTCGTCAGCTACCTGCGCCGCAAGCTGGAGGAGGGCGGACGCCCGCGCCTGATCCACACCGTGCGGGGCGTCGGGTTCGTCCTGCGGCTGCCCGCCGAGGAGGGCGGGCGGTGAAGCTCTCCACCCGGATCGCCCTCTCGGTGGCGGTGATGGTGCCGCTGCTGGTGCTCGGGGCCGGGGTCCTGCTGCTCGGACTGGTCAACAAGGACCTGCGGGGCCAGCAGGACGCCCGGCTGCGGGACCGGGCCGCCGCCGTGCTGCCCTCGGCCCGGGCGCTGCTCGCCGCCGACCACAACGGACGGCCCAAGGCGGAGCAGAACCAGGGACGCAAGGTGCTCGGCGACGTGCTCGACTCCGGTGTCCGGGTGACCGCCGCCGACGGTGCCGTGGTGCTGGCGGGCGGCCCGTCCCCCGCTGATCCGGCGCGGCTGCCGAGCCGACCCGGCGGCCCGGTCACCGTCCGCGAACACGGGAGCGCCTGGCGGGTGCTGACCGTCCAGGTGGACGGTGCGGCGCCGGGCACCCTGGCCCTGATCGCCCCGGCCGCGGCCGACGGACCTCAGCTCGCCGCGGTCCGGCGCCGGGTGCTGCTGGTGACCCTGCTGGCCGCGCCGGTCTCCGGACTGCTCGCCCTCGGCCTGGCCGGCCGGGCGACCCTGTCGATCCGCCGGCTCAGCCGTCGGGCCGTCGAGCTCGACCCGGCGGCCGGTGCCGCGGCCTTCGCCCCCGGCCGGAGCCGGATCGCCGAGGTCGACGAACTCGCCACCGCCATCGGCACCCTGCTGGCCCGTTACGACGAACAGGCGGCCCGGACCGCCCGAGCGCTGGACACCGCGCGGTCGTTCTCCTCCGCCGCCTCGCACGAACTGCGCACCCCGCTGACCAGCATGCGCACCGACCTCGACGTGCTCGCGGCCCATCCCGACCTGCCGCCCGCCGAGCGCGCGGAGATCGTCCGCGACCTCCGTACGGACCACGGCCGCCTGGAGGAACTCCTCACCGCACTGCGCACCTTGGCCCAGGGCGACCTGGTGGAGGCCTCTGCCTTCGGCCCGCTGGACCTCGCGGAGCTGGCCGAGGACGCGGTCGGGGAGACCCGCCGCCGTCACCCCGAGGTGCGGCTGACCGCCGACGTCCCGTCGCAGGTCCTGGTGTTCGGCTGGGAGGGCGGCCTGCGGATCCTGCTCGCGAACCTGGTGGGGAACGCCGTGGTGCACGGGCACCAGTCCGGTGAGCCGAGCACCGTCACGGTACGGCTGCGGGCCGACGGCGGGTCCGCGGTGCTCACCGTCGACGACCTCGGCCCCGGTGTCGAACCGGCGCTGCGGCAGGCCGTCTTCACCCGCTTCCACCGACGGCCCGACAGCCCAGGGTCCGGCCTCGGCCTGACCCTGGTGGCGCAGCAGACCGCGCTGCACCGGGGGACGGTCACCGCGGGGCCCGGGCCCGGGGAGGCGGGCACCCGCTTCGAGGTGCGGCTGCCACTGCTGCGTGCGGGTGAGTCCGCGGTGCCGGCGCGGCTGCCGTCCCGGCGGGACTGGCTGACGGCCGATCAGGAGCGCTGATCGCGCGAGGGCCCGCGCCCACAAGGAATCCACAAGAATCCGCGCTAGCTTCCTGCCCGTCCGGAACCCGTGACCGGGGACCGGGGCCCAGTCGTCACCGTGACCGAAGGAGATCCAGCCATGCCCAGCAACCGCAAGGCCGTCGCCGCCGCTCTCGCCGGAGCGCTCGCCCTGGCGGGCACCCTGCTCGCCGGCGCGCCCGCGCAGGCGGAGTCCAAGCCCACCAAGGCCCCGACCGGCGACGGGGCGAAGGCGATCTGCAAGCGGCTCCCGAAGACCCAGGAGCACGTGGCCGCCGCACTGAACCGGCTCAACGGCGACGCGACCGTCGCCGGCTCGGTGGCCCGGCTGGAGCAGCGGGTGGCGAACGCCCAGTCCGCCGGCCACACCGAGATCCACACCCTGCTGAACGACCGTCTGACGCACCGCAAGAGCATGGTGCCCACCCTGCAGACCCGGCAGAACGACCTCAAGGCGGTGGCCACCTGGTGCGCCGGCCAGGCCGGTGCTCCGGCGCAGGGCAAGTGACCGGCCGTCACACCGCCGCCGTGCTCACCCTGGTGATCGTGGCGGCGCTGACCCTGGGCGCTTGCGGCCCGACGGCCTCGCACCACGGCGCCGACGACCGGCCGGGACAGTCGGCGGGCGCCGGCGGCGCCCAGGTGCAGGACATGCAGCAGAAGCTCGACGCGGCCGAGAGCGCGGCTGCCGAGGCCGACGCGGACAGCACCCAGGACAACTGAGACCGACCGGCGATTGGGGGGCGGCGTCGCAGCGGGCTCGAACGGGTGGGGTGCTCAGGCGGACTCCGCGGGGGAGGTGGTGCGGGAGCTGACGAAGGTGTCGGCCGCGTTGAGGTGGGCCGTGGTGGCGGTGCGGAGGGGGGTGTCCTGGGGGTGTTCGTCGGGGGTGCGGTGGTGGCGGACGGTCAGTTCGCGGCTGCCCTCGGGGCGGGCGGTGACGCGGTAGTCCCAGGGGTGGTCGGACTCGGGGGCGGCGGCGAGGCGGACGCCGACCTCGGTGGGGCGGTTGCCCGGGCCGAGGTAGGTGGACTCCTCGATGGTGCGCAGCTGCTGGGCGGGATCGCCGGTGAGGTCGTGCTCCTGACGCAGCGGCAGGTTCGGGCCCTCGCCGGAGACGGTGAGGTAGAGCTTGCCGACCGGCGGCAGGCCCTCCTGGAGGAGCGGGGCGGCGGCCGCCGCGGCCTCCGCCATCGCGGCGGTGACCAGTTCGTTGGCCGGGCCGTGGTCGGTCCAGGTCGCGCGGTGGACGTCGTACGGCTCGTGGTCCGGCCAGCCGTCCTTGGCCCCCGCGACCAGGTCGTCCAGGGTGACCGGGCCCTGGGCCGACTTCCGCTCCACGTAGTCGGCCACCTGGCGGAGCTCGTCGCCGGTCAGCGGTGTGCCGGCCGGCTTGCCGAGCAGGTCGCCGAGCAGGGCGGAGGTCGCGGCCGAGGAGCCGCCGGAGAGTGCGACCAGGCGGTCGGTGGCCCGGATGTGGGCGGTGCCGGCCTCGGTGGCGGCGGTGAACTCCCCGCCGTAGGCGGCCTGTCCGACCCGGAGGGTGCCGAGCAGCTGCTCGCGCGCGGCGGGCGGGGCGTTGGTGTGGTCGAACGGTCCGTCAGTTCCCGACACGGTCCGGTGGACGTCGTCGAGCAGGCCGGAGTCCTCGGTGGAGCGGAGTTCGCCGGTGTGGTGGTCGGGGGTGAAGGCGAGGTAGGAGTCGGACGGCAGGTCGACCTTGGTGGTGTCGGCGAGCGGGACGTCGACGGTGAAGGGGATGATGCCCTTCTCCTTGACGGGATTCTGCTTGCCGTCGAAGAGGGTCAACTCGACCTCGGCGTGGCCCTGGTAACGGGCCATCGGGACGGGGTACTTGCCGTTGGCGATGATCTGGCCCGCGTCGCCGTGGGTGCCGCCCTCCCGCCAGAGCCGCTGGGCGCCGCCGGTGAGGGCCGGGTTGTGGGTGACGTCCCCGGTGATCCGGGCGCCGACCTGGCCCTGCGCGCCGGCGTTCTTCGCCGACGGGTCCGAGTGGGCGGTGGAGGAGGAGGTGGAGTTGGAGGGGCTGGACTCCGAGGCCTTGTCGGTGTCCCGGTGCTCGAGGGAGACGATCTTCATGCCGACCTCGACCCCCTTGCCGCCGCCGAGCGTGACCCGTTTGGTGGGGACGGTGGCCGAGACCTCGGTGCCCTGGGTCGCGGTGTTGAACAGCGCGGAGAGCTGGCTGTGCGAGGTGGCCCCGCTGACCAGGGGCGCCATCTGCTCCCAGTCCTTCCGGCCGAAGAACTCCGGGCCGCGCAGCCGCGCGAGGTCCTGCACGCCTCCGACGTCGCCGAGGAAGCGCAGCACGTCGCTGTCGCGTAGCCCGCCCTCCCAGATCCGCTCCGGCGGTATCCGGACCTCGGTGGTCGCGGGCGCCTCGGGCGACAGGGTCCGGGGCGGCTTCGCGGGGGCGGTCGCCGTGTCTTCGGTGGCGGGCTTGGCGACCGGCACGGTCTCGCCGGTCTCGACGATGGTCTCGAAACCGAGCGCCGCCGTCCGCTGCTGGTGCACCGAGGGGCCGATCAACGGCCGCCTGGTCATGGTGAACTGGAGCTCCGCCTCGCCCCGGTAGGCGCTGCCGGGCAGCTTGGCCTTGGTGGCCGAGCCGGCCGAGGTGCTGGTGTTGCTGACCTCGGAGTGCTCCTGGCCGCGCCCGCCGGTGCCGGTCAGTCCGGCCGTCACCGAGACGGGCGTGTTCGGGACGGGCACCGCGGCGGTCACCCCCAGCAGGCCCTGGTGGCCGTGGGCGGTGCCCTTGGCGTCGGCGAAGGAGCGCTGGACGTCGGTGCCGGTGTTGAACTCGGTGGTGCCGGAGTCGCCCAGGTGCTCCATCCGGTCGCGGAGCACCGCGCCGACCCGGACGGTGGTGCGGCCGTGGTGCACCACGATCTCGTCGCCGGCCGTCATGCCCTTCAACCGGGACTGGAGCTTGTCGGGAGTGAGCTCCGCGTCCAGCTTGGTGCGCAGGCCGGGCCAGTCGCTGCCGAACGGGTTGCTCTCCAACTTGGGCTTCCCACCGGGGTTCCCGAAGGAGGGGAGAAGGGAGTTGGGCTTCCAGCCGGACTCGACCTGGGAGAGGAGCGAGTCGCCCAGCGTCTGCCGGGGGCCCGGGCCTGGGCTGGCGCCGGTGCTCGGGTTCGGCAGGGCGTGGACGTCGGTGACGATGGCGGAGGAGTCGAGGCGGCGGCCCTCCACGAAGCCCTTGGGCTGCGTGGTGGTGGGCCGCTCGACCGGGCCGGACACCGGTTCGGCGTCCCGGGTCGGGACGGCCACCCGGGCCACCGTGTCGACCTGTTGGACGTGCGAACCGTCGTTCACCCCGAGCCGGGTGAACTCGACCTTGACGTCGTAGGCGGTGTTCACGTCGAAGAAGATGGCCGGCTCGACGTGCTTGCCCCGGTTGGAGGCCGAGCCGACGGTCTCCGAACCGTGGCCGTAGGTCCGGTCCATCCGGTAGGTGTAGCCGCCGGTGGCGTCGACGATCGGTGCCCGCATCCGGAGCAGGCCGCCGCCGTCGAACCGCTCGCGGCCGTCCCGCAGATTGCCCTGGCCGCGCGAGGAGCGGCTGCCCGACTCGAACTCGTACTTGTCCGCCTTCGAGTGGTAGGCCGAGTCCTGCAGCCGTGCGGTGACGGTGACTTCGGCCTTCCAGGTGGTGCCGGAGACGGTCTCGGTGATCTGCCCGCCCCGGGTGAGCTGGGAGAGCTTGGTCTTCAGCGCGACCCGGTCGAGGGAGGCGTCGAGCTTCTGCTTCACCTCGTCCGAGGGTTCGCCGTACTTGTTCCGGACCGCGTCCTCGACCGAACTGCGCACCTTGTCGGCGCCGTTGAGGCTGTGCACCACGTAGGAGGCGTTCAGCTCGTGCTGCTCGCGCATCCGTTGCGGCGCGAGGTGGGTGGCCTCGGGCTTGGCCGGCTCCTCCTTCGGCCTGGGCTCGGAGGGCCGCTTGAAGTCGACCGAGCCGTCCTCGGTGCGCGGCGCCTGGACCTTGACGGTGTCCCGGGCGTCCAGGCCGACCTCGACCTTGAGCGGGGCCGAGGTGTCGGACTTGCCGGCACCACCCTTCTCGCCGGGCGGGCCGAAGTGCACGTCCACCGTCAGCCCGGCACCGTAGATGACCTGCGGCGCCGAGTACTTGCCGTTGGCGTACACCCGGTCGGCCTGCCGCCCCTGCGCACCGGCCCGGTCGCGCTGCTGGCCGTTGACGCCGCCGACCAGGTCGGCGCCCGGCGCACCCGGGGTGGGCTTGGCGACGGTGCCGCCGACCTGGCCGTTCACCAGGGCGGTGCGGGAGAGCAGTTGGCGGTCGAGGTGGAAACTGCCGGTCTCGTTCACGGTGTTGAGCTCGGCCTTGCCGTCCTCGCGCCGGTAGGTCATCTGCTCGACCCGGGCGGTCGCCGTGACGACCAGGTCCTCCTTGCCCGGGATCTTGATCTCCAGGGGCTCGCCTCGGGTCATCCCGGTCAGCTTGGCGGCCAGGTTCGGCTGGCTGAACCCTTGCAGGACCTGCTCCCTGACGGAGTCCCAGTCCTTGCCGAAGCGCTCCCGGCCCTGGGCGTCCACCGCCTGGCGCAGCGCGGCGGTGCTCTCCAGGTCGCGGACCACGACCGTCTCGCCGAGGCCGCCCCGGTCGTTGCCGCCGTGCCAGACGGAGTCGGGCGGGCTGGTGACCTCGTGGGTGGGCGGCGGAGTGGTCTCGTCGGGCTTCGGCGCGGGGGTGGTCTCGTCGGGCTTCGGCGAGGGGGTGGTCTCGTCGGTCTTGGGGGCCGGGGTGGTGGTGTCGGCGCGGTCGACCAGGAGTTTGACGTCCGCCGTGCCCGCCGCGTGCGTCTCGGGCTTGCCGTTGAAGGTCATCTCGAACTGCACTGGGCCCTCGTACCGCACGCCCGGCACCTTCGACTTGCTGGTCAGCTGGGACGTCCGGCTGTCACCGGAGATCTCGACGTGGTCCCGCCCGAGCCGCCCCGCGCCGCCGCCGCTGAACACCGCGGGCGCCGGACGGAGCGCACCGGCCAGTCCGAACTGCCCTGCGTTCCCACGGGTGTTCGCGGTGCTGCGGACCTGCTGGACGGAGGTGCCGATGTTGAACTCGGTCTCCTTGGTGGTCCCGGTCTGGCGCAGGTCGCCGACCTTGGCGCTGATTTCGACCGTGCCGAGGGTGTTGCCACGGCGGTCCTTGAGGGTGACCGTGCTCGGTTCGCCGGCCGTCATGCTCTTGAGGTCCCGCTGGAGCCGGGGGAGGTCGACCTCGGCGAGGACCTTCTCGCGCATCGCCGGCCAGTCCTTGCCGAACTCCTGCTTCGCCGCCGCCTCGACCTGGTCGAGCAGTGCCTCGACGGGCTGCTTGCCGGTGGGGCCGCCGCCGTGCGGGGAGAGGTCGAGCACGATCTCCTGGCCGCCGACCCGGCCGTCCAGCAGGCGCTGCGGGGGCGTGCGCAGTTCGCCGACCGAGTCACCGTCAGGACGCTGCGGCACCGCGACGTTCAGGCTGAGATCGACCGCCTCGGTGTGGCGGCCGGAGGGGTCGGTGGTGACGGGCTGGTGGTCGTGGCGCAGCGAGCCGAAGTCGAGCTCCAGCTTCATCTTGGTCTCGAACACGTCGGCGGGCTCGGAGGTCTTGGACCGGGCCACCATGCCGCCGAGGTCGAGGTTGACCTCGCCCTGGCCGCGGTCGTGGAAGTACGAGGCCAGCTCGGCCCCTTCGGCGCCGGCGCCCGCCTGGCGGGTCTGGAGCCCGATGTTGTACTGCCACTGCGAGTCCCGGCCGCCGCCGAGCGCGACGGTGCGGTCGGCGCCGTTCTCGAACTCGATCTTCTCGGTGCGCAGGTGGGTCGACTCGGTGACCTCGCCTCGGAGCTTGATGTTGCCACTCCAGCCGTTGCCTTCGAGCGGGACCGTCCAGGTCTCCCCGCGCGATAGCGCGCTGAGCATCGGCCGCAGGGTGGCCGGGCCGAAGTGGGCGTCGGCGAAGGCCCGCGCGGCCGCCCGGTCACCCGGGACGACCCCGGCGAGCACGTCGATGACCTTCTGACGGACCGCCGCCTCGTTCCCGGTGAGGCCGACGACGAGGTCGTTGCCCGCGATCGGGCGGGGAGCGGTGCTCTCCGCGGCGGGCGCCTTCGGCTCGGCCTCGGGGGGCGTGGCGGGCTTCTCGCCGGGCTCCTCGGGCCTGACCTCGGGGTTCTTGGTCTCGGGCTCCTTGGTCTCGGGCTCCTTGGTCTCGGGCTCCTTGGTCTCCGGCTCCTTGGTCTCGGGCTCCTTGGTCTCGGGCTCCTTCACCTCAGGGGTGGGGTCCTTCGGGGGAGCGGGCTCGTCCTTCTTCTGCCCGTTGCTGGGGTCCTCGGCCTTGACCTCCGGTGCCTTGACCGCCGGGGTGGGGTTGGGGGTCGGCGTGACGGCCGGCGGGTGGACGGGCGCCGGTTCGCTGCCGTCGTAGTGGTTGCCCCGGTGATAGACCGTCACCTGCTGCCCGTCCGGCGGACCGAAGACCGCCAGCGGGGTGCCGTCGTGGTCGAGCACCCGCATGCGCAGGTCGAGTGCGTGGGCGGCGGCGGCCGGGAGCATCTCGCCCTCGGTGGTCAGCCAGCGGTTGCGCCAGTCGCGGACGGTCCGCAGCAGCGCGTCCCGCTCCTCGGGCGTGGGCGGCGGGGTGTTGTCGGCGAGGTGGTCGCCGACGATCTGCCGCAGGTCGTCGAGCGGCATCCCGACGTATCCCTCCCGGACGTCGCGCGGGAGGTACTCGAGGAGGTCGTTCGCGGTCAGGTCCGGGCGGCCGAGCTGGTGGTTGCGGTAGTTGGCGACCACCTCCGGGGGCCACTGCTGCCGGGGCAGGTCGGTGAAGTGCCGGTCCACCGCCGTCTGCAGCCGCCGCGCCGGGCTGACCGCGCCCGTGCCGTGCGTGCCCGGCAGCCCGGGGGCGCTCACGGCGAGGGAGTTGAGCAGGCAGAGGCCGTCGCCGGCCACCGGCACCCGGGGGCCGGGCGGCGGGAAGGTGGCGTCCGACGGGGTGGGGTGGGCGGGTGCCGGGACGTGGGTGGTGCCGGGGGTGGTGGTCGAGTCGGTGGAAGTCGGGGTCTCTTCGGCGGTCTTCGGAGGCTGGTGCTCCTGGGGCGGGGCGTGGGTCGGTGCCGGTGTGGGGGGAGCCGCGGCGTCGATCCGGCCCATGAACTCCCGGAAGCCGTCGTACACCTGATCGTCCGTCGGCGCGGGGTCTCGCGGCGCGCGCTCGGGGCCGGGCTTGAGGGAGCCGGAACCGGCGGAGGGCCTGGTGGTCGGGGTGGCCGTGGGAGTGGTCGGCCGGGAGGGGGTCGGGGCCGGTTCTGCGGGGCGGCTGGTGCCGCCTCCGCGGTTGCCGGTCGTCGTCCCGGTGCCGTGGCCGCCGACCGGTCCGGTGACGAAGCCGCCGGGGGCCGGGGGAGTGGCGGCCGGGTTCTGGGCGGGGGCGGAGGGCTCGGGCGAGACCCGGCCGGTCACCACCGGCTCCGGTTCGTTCCGGGTGGGCGACTGGCCGCCGGAGATCCGGGTGCCGCCGTCGAGGTTGGTGTGACCGCCGCCGCCGAGCGTCCCGGCGAGGTTGGGGACCGAGGTGGAGCCGACGCGCTGCTGCGAGGACAGGTCCGAGGACTCGGTCACGGACTCGCGTACGGGGGTGGCCGCGTGCGCGACGGGAGCGGGGGCCGGGGCGGACTGCTCGTGCACGGGCGTGGCGGGCCGGGAGGCGGGCGGCTCGGCCGGCTGCTCCTGCCGCTGCACGGGTGTCTCGGAGGCACCGCGCTCCGTGGCGGGTTGGTGGGCCGGTTGGGGCGTGCTCTCCGCCACGGACGGGCGAGGGGCCGGGTCGTGAGTGACCGTCGGCTCGACGGGGCTGCGCTGGAGGGTGGAGTCGTGGGGCGTGACGGGGGTGCTGTCGGTGCGGGTGAGCAGCGGCTCGTGGGCGGTGGCGGGCTGGTCCTGGCGGAGGGTCGGCTCGGAGTGGCTGCGCTGGAGGACCGGCTCCTGGGGCGTTACCGGGGTGCTGTCGGTTCGCGTGAGCAGGGGCTCCTGACGGACGGTCGGCTCGTGCGGGGTCGCCGGGGTGACCGGGGTGCTGTCGGTGCGGGTGAGCAGCGGCTCGTGGGCGGTGGCGGGCTGGTCCTGGCGGAGGGTCGGCTCCGAGTGGCTGCGCTGGAGGACCGGCTCCTGGGGCGCTACCGGGGTGCTGTCGGTTCGCGTGAGCAGGGGCTCCTGACGGACGGTCGGTTCGTGCGGGGTCGCCGGGGTGACCGGGGTGCTGTCGGTGCGGGTGAGCTGTGGTTCCTGGCGGACGGTCGGTTCGACGGGGCTGCGCTGGAGGGTGGAGTCGTGGGGCGTGACGGGGGCGCTGTCGGTGCGGGTGAGCAGCGGCTCGTGGGCGGTTGCGGGCTGGTCCTGGCGGAGGGTCGGCTCCGAGTGGCTGCGCTGGAGGGTCGGTTCGTGCGCCTGGACCTGTTCGCGTGGGGTCGTGACGGGCGAGTCCTGGCGCGGCACCGCCGTGTGCACCTGGGTCGGCTCAGTGGGCACCGAGCGCTGGGACGTGGGGTCGAGGGAACGCGTCGTCCCGGTCACCGTGTGCTCGGCGGGCGTGTGCTGGCCGACCTCCGTGCGGGAGAAGGTCGGTGACGAGGGTTCACTCAGGGAGCGGCTGGAGCCGAACGGGGTCAGACCGTTCACCCGCTGCTCTCCCGCGCTGCTGCTGGGGCGGCCCTCGGCCGTGCCGTGCGTACCCGTGCCGGAGGTGGAGCCCTGGTCGCCGTCCAGGGAACGGCTGGTCGAACCGCCACCGCCTTCGCCGGCCGGGCCGTGGTAACTGCCTTCCGTCGCACGGGGCGTGGACTTGGTGAAGGTCGGCTGGCCGTCGCCGCCGTCGAGCGAGCGGGTGCCCGCCGTGTCGACGTGCGGCAGGTCTCCGGCCTTGGGGGCGTTGAGGTGGCCCTTGATCGCGGAGGAGCCGGCGTGCAGGCCCGCGCCCGCGCCGCCGGAGAGGCCGGAGCCGAGCAGGGACTCGCCGTCCACCTTGCCGGTGGTGATCAGCTGGGTGGAGACGTCCGCGCCGACGCCGACGGCCGCGCCCGTGGCCATCTTCCCGACCGTGGAGTTGAGCGCCCGTTCGGCGCCGAGCTTGGCGCCCGCCCCGCCGATCCCCTTGCCGATCAGGTGGGCGGAGGCCCCGCCGACCGCGCCGCCCAGCGCGTTCTGGCCCAGCTCCTTCATGTCGATGCTCTTGCGGTGGCCCTCGGCGACCTGGATGCCCTGGGCAAGCAGGTTGATGGCGGCCATCTGGGCGGCCTGCTTGGCCGCCATCTCGATCATTTCCTTGAGCAGGGTCTTGAGGATGGTGGTGACCACGGTCCGGCTGACCCCGACCATCACGGGCACCTGGAGCAGCGAGGCACCCGCCGTGAACGGGGCCTCCGCCTCGGCGGTGGCGATCTCGAAGGCGAGGATGCCGAGTTGGGCGATGATCTGGATCTTCGCGGTCTCGGCGGCGTTGGCCGTCTGCTCCAGCATGTCGCCCATGCCGTTGAGCGAGTTGACCGCGCCGGGCAGGTAGCCGGGCTCCTCCGGGGTGCCCTTTCCGGTGGCGTAGTTCGCCCAGTAGGCGGCCAAGGCCTCGGCGGCGCGGCCCTGTTGGCCGTCGAGCGCGCGTTTGATCGCGGCGTCGGAACTCTCCGTGGCGTCCGTCAGGTCCGAGGCGGCCTGACGGCAGCGTTCGGCCATGTCGCGGAGCAGGTCCTCGTCCGCTTCGGGCCAGCGGCAGCCGGCCAGCAGCAGGAGCACCCACTGGAGGGGTTCGGGGAGTTCGACGGCCATGGGGTCAGTGCCTTCCGCTCTGCGAGATCCGCGGGGTCACCGGGATGTGCACGGGGTTGTTCAACGGCGCGTCCTGAAGGACCGGCGCCGCGGGGATCGCGATCTCGGTGGCGTCGAGGGTCTCCAGCGCGGAGACGATCGTCTGCTCCGCGTCGTCGTAGCCCTCGGCCATCGCCTTCATGCCCTCGGCGATGCCCTTCAGCGCCTCGGGCAGGCCCTTGACGACCTCCAGGGTGTCCTTGCTGAACTTCAGGTAGCCCTTGTCGCCCTCGGCGAACTTCTTGCCGGAGTCGTCGTTGCCCCAGGGGTTCGTCGCCTCCGCCGACGGCAGGAAGGCCTCCAAGGAGGCGTACAGCGCCCGGACTTGCTCAGCGGCGGCGAGCAGCGGCGACACCGCCGCCTGGTACTGCTCCGGCTTGACCTGGAACCCCTGCCCGGCGCCGTCCCCGCCCTGGGCGGGGACGGAGGTCCCGCTGACGCGTCTCGCCGCCTGCAGCGCATCGGTCCGGGCCGGCTCGTCGTTGCTCATGGTGCTCCTCCGTCAGCGGCACGGGCGCCGGACGCGCCTCCAGCGCGGGAGGCTAGCCAGCCCACATGGCCGTGACATGACCGGCCGGGGGCCTCAAGGAGTCCTGCAGGCTGCTGATCTGAGGGAGCGTCACATCGGGCACGGCACTAGAGATCGACCCGTGCGGTGGGTTCCTGGCCGTTCTGGGCCTGGCGGGCCCGGTCGGCCAGCAGTTTGGCGAACGCGACCAGGGACTTGGTGTCGAGCTTCTTGGTGCCGCTGGAGTACTCCACCTGACCGAGGACGGTACCGGCGCGGAGGATGACCACGCCCGAGTACGCGTGCTGGGCTCCGTCGTACTCGCTCGACGAGTAGGCGGTGCTGGCGTCTCCGATCTGCTCCAGCGAGATCGGGGAGGTGTCGCCCGTCCCGCCGGGGTGACTGCTCGCGGACCGGTAGGCGGCGGTGGCGTTCTCGGCGCTGTCGAAGGTGGCGTAGCCGAACTTGACCCCGGTGGAGTGGGAAGAGTCGTCGAACTGTGTGCCCTGTACGGAGAGGCGCCCCGTGCAGCCGCGGTCGCAGCCCGGGGCGAACTCCAGCTCACTACCCGCCCGCCAGCCGGCCGGCATGGACTGCAGGTCCGGCGCGATGGCCTTCGCCAGCCGGGTGTCCCGGACTGCCGTGGCCTTGTCGGGCGCGGAGGCGAAGAATGGGGTGTCGTCGGCGTCGAACACCTTCAGCGCGCCGTTGACGGCGAAGGCCAGGACGATCACCACCGCGAGGACGACGGCGGCGATCGGGCCCGGGCTCTTGCGGATGCTGAGCGGGCCGACGGCGATGACGTTGTTCGACATGTCGCGTCCGACGTTGAAGTGCTGGCTCATGCCGCCGGACGGCTGCTGCGCCGGCGCGGCCGTGAGGCTGCGGAGGTGGGCGGCGAAGAGCGGCTCCTGCTCCAGGAGTGTCAACAGCCGTGCCCGCAGCTCCTCCTGGGTCGCCGTCCCCGCGGGATCGCCGTCGAAGCGTTCGAGCACCCGCCTGCTCTCCTCGTCCATCCCGAGGCGTTCGCGCGTTGTCCGGTTGACCCGTTCCCCCACCGCGTTCCCCAGGCCGGTGCCGACTCCCGTGCCGATGCCGGTCGCGATCCCCGAGATCACCGACACCACCAGCGCCGCCAGTGCCGCCACGTCCATGAGCCCCCCAGCTGTCGTGTGTTCGACCGGCCGGAGAGGCTTCCCCGTGCGGGGTGCCGGTATGCACGGTTCCGGCTCCGTCCACGGGTTGGGGCGGAGGGTGCCTCAGCCGTGCGGGGTGTCCGGTGGGCCGTGTTGGAGGTGGTCGGCGAGGGCTCGGGCGATGGCCTCGGTGGTGGCGGTGGGCTGCCAGGCCCACTGGCCGTTGGGGTTGCACTCCAGGAAGAACCACTCGCCGGCCGCCGTGACGGCGAAGTCGAAGGCGCCGAAGACGAGGTGGAAGGAGGCGAGGTAGGCGGCGACCGCCCGGGTGACCCGGTCGGGGACGGTGACCGGGGAGCAGTGCATCAGGCTCTGACGGCGGCGCCAGTCGAGGTCCGGGCTGTCGATCCGGACGTCAGTGACCCGGCACGGCCGGTGGCGGACGGTTCGTCGCCGGTGGCCTGGGACCGGGCGCCGTTCGTCACCCGCGGTGCGGGAGGCGCGGCGGTGCTGGCCGTGGTGGCGACGGAGAAGCCGCTCTGCCACTGTGTCGAGCTGCATCTGTTCCGCTTCACCCGGGCCGGCCGCCCGACGGGAGAGCGCGCTGCCGAAGGCCGTGGGCACCGCGGTGGCGCTGAGTTCGGACCTCGGCAGGATCGCGGTCTCGGGCGCCGAGGACAGCACGGTGGCACTGTGGGACATCTCCGACTTCCAGCAGCCGCGCCGGCAGGCGGTGGTGTCCACCGTCCGGACCGTCTCGGACCTGGCGTTCGACCGGACGGCCGGGCTGCTGGCGGTCCGGGACATGGTTTCGACGCTACAGCTGTGGGATGTTCGTCGGTCGGCCGATCCGAGGCGGGTGGCCGATCTCGAGGGACTGCTGAGGTTCGATCAGGTGGTTTTCCCGGCTGCCGGATCCTCCTTGGTGATCGAGGGAGGTGGCGGGGTCCAGGTGTTGCCGACGGACACCGGTGTGCTGGCTGCGCGGCTCTGCTCGTACGGCGGGGTCCCGATCACCCGCGACCAGTGGCAGCTGTACGCCCCGGGCATCCCGTACCGGGAGCCCTGCCCCAGCGGTTGATGTTTGATTCTGGTGGTTTGAGTTTGATAGCGTTCGAACGTCGTCGGCGGCCCCGCCGCACCCGGTCGCCACATGGGAGTGTCGGCTGGTCGGGGTAACGCTGATGGCGCGCTGGTGGCGGCCGTTGAGGGTCGGTCCGTCGCCAGAGAGGCCGGTGGCGCCCCTCCGTTCGTCGGGGTGTCACCGGCCTCTCACCGTTTGGGGTCTGACGTGGGTTCAGGAGGCCTGGGCCGTCACCGTGGTTCCGGGGGTGACGGCGACGGTGGTGTAGCTGTAGGTGGTGCCGTCGACGGTCTTGGTGGCGGCGGGCCTGGCGAGGCCGTTCACCGTGATGGTGGAGGCGGTGCCGGGGAAGCGGGCCTCCCAGGTGTAGGTGTCGGGGCCGGTGGTGTTGGTGAGGGTGGACTTGGTGGCGCCGTCGTGGCGCAGGGTCAGGGAGTTGGCGCCCAGGCGCAGGTCGGAGACCTGCAGCCAGCCCATGCCGGTGGGCAGGTGGGAGGCGGTGGCCAGGGTGCGGGCCGGGGCGTTGGGCTCCACGCCCATCAGGCCCTCGACGGTCTGGCTGACCAGGGTGAAGGAGACCTCGGGGTAGTCGCCATTGTTGCCCTGGGCCGCGACGGGGTGCTTGTCGTCGCGGCGGTCGTAGACGTACTGCATCCACTTCCACGCGGTGTCGTTGCGGTTGTAGGTGAAGTACGTGTCGGGCAGGTAGGTGATGGCTTCGATGTTGTCGGGCTTGCCGCTCCCGCTCGCCTGCAGGTCGACGTAGTCGAGGTAGGCGTCGTTGCGGGTGCCCGGCGCGGTGATCCTCTTCATCGGCATGAACCAGCTGTTCTCCTTGCCCCAGCCGGTCGAGGCGGCGCCGGAGGTGGAGTAGCCGCGGACCATCGCCGCGCCCGAACCCGTGCCGCTCCAGGTCGAGTTGAAGTAGCTCTTCAGGTCGGCGGCCTTCTGGGTGTACTGGGCGGAGAGGGCGGCGTCGCCCTTGCCGCCGGCCAGCGCGGCCATTGCGAGGAAGGCCTGGTACTGGGAGCCGATGGAGTCGCCGGCCTCCGCGAAGTGGTCGTCGCCGAGCTCCTCGTAGCTGGCGGAACCGGAGAAGATGCCGTTGCCCGTGCCCTCGGCAACGCCGTTCGGCCTGGCGGAGTCGTGCAGCTCGACGAACTCCTTGGTGGCGTGCCGGTAGAAGTCCCACAGGGCGGTGTCGTCGACGTAGGAGCGGTCGCCGCTCCAGCGGTACGCCTCGTCGGCCTTCTCGACCAGCTCGAAGGCGGCCGGGACCTCGCGGACGAAGGAGTCCGGGCCGTTGTAGTCGATGGAGAGGTAGGTCCGGTTGTCGAAGTTGAGCGCCCAGACCGGGTAGTACTTGTGCTCCGGGGTCGCCGAGGCGGCGAAGGCGCGGAGCATGGTGAGGTTCTCGGCGTTGAGGCCGAGGACGGAGGCGCTGGCCACCTGGTGGGACATGTCGCGGGAATAGTAGGCGCTGCGGTGGGCGTAGCCGGCCCAGTAGGAGGCCTCGTAGGTGGCGCTGCCCGAGCCGGAGGGGTGGCCCTCGTCCACGTTGAGCGGGCCGTTGGTGCCGGGGACCTGGACCCAGCTGTTGGCCTTGCGCTTGGCCCAGTCGAAGAGGGCGGCCGCCTTGGGGTCGGAGGAGGTGACCACCGGGTCGGCGGGGGAGGCGGGGGAGAGCATCAGGTCGTCGACGTTGATCCAGGCGGTGCCGGACTCGAAGGCGATCTCGACGCTGTCGCCGGCCTTCACCGGCACCCGGCTGACGGTGTAGCGGGCGTAGGTGGAGCGACTGGGCAGGGCCACGGTGCCGGCGGTGGTGCCGTTGACCCGGACGGTGAAGCTGCCGCCGGTGCCGCCGGTGGCGATCCAGGCGGAGAAGTCGAAGCTGCCGTCGGTGATCGGGGTGACGGTCTGCCAGATCTTCTTGCCGGCGCCCGCGTCCAGGTAGGCGAGCCGGCCGCCGAAGTGCGGGTTGTTGGTGGCGGTACCGGTGCCGGTGGTGAAGTTCCAGGCGGTGGTGCCGAGTTCGAAGCCGGGGTTGGTCACGGCTATCGGGGCGCTGCGGTACACGGCGACGTCGTCGACGTTGATCCAGGCGGTGCCGGACTCGAAGGCGATCTCGACGCTGTCGCCGGCCTTCACCGCGACCCGGGGCACGGTGAAGCGGGTGTAGGCGGAGTTCCCGGGCAGGGCCACGGTGCCCGCCGTGGTGCCGTTGACCCGGACGGTGAAGCTGCCGCCCGCGCCGCCGGTGGCGATCCAGGCGGTGAGGTCGTAGGTGCCGGTGGTGGTGGGGGTGACGGTCTGCCAGATCTTCTTGCCGGCGCCCGCGTCCAGGTAGGCGAGTCGGCCGCCGGTGCGGGGGTTGTTGGTGGCGGTGCCGGTGCCGGTGGTGAAGTTCCAGGCAGTGGCGCCCTGTTCGAAGCCGGGGTTGGCCAGGGCGGGCGGCGGCGTGGTGGCCGCGGCCGCGGTGGGGGCGGCCGTGGTGAGCGGCGCGAGGCCGGTGAGCAGGGAGAGTGCGGTGAGGACGGTCAGGCGTGCGGGACGGATGGGGCGCATGGGGGAGCTCCGGTGAGGGGTCGGAAGGCGATGGGCGGACGCTAGCAGTCCGGATCGGGCTTCCCCTAGTTTTGCAACATTGCGATGCCATATACGTCAGAAAGCTTCCATGAATACCTTGCAAGCAACTTTGCAAGGTTGCTAGCCTCCTGCCCCGTCGGCAATGGAGCCGGCTCCGAGCAAGTGGTCAAGGGGTTCTGACATGGACATAAGCCGTCGCGGAGTGCTGAAGGCCGGGGGAACGCTCGCGGTGGGCCTGGGTCTGTCAGGAGTTGCGGCCTGTGCCGGCACCGGTACCCCGAAGGCCGGGGCGAGCGCGGGGGACCCCGGCTCGGCCACCAAGGGCGACATATCGGTCTGGAGCTGGCAGGGCCCCGCCGCCCAACTCAAGGCGCTGGTGCCGGCGTTCAACGCGGTCTATCCGGACATCAAGGTCAACGTCCAGGACATCGGTAACCCGGCGATCTGGGACAAGATCAACACCGGGATGGCGGCCGGCGGCGCCGGCCTCGCCGACGTGCTGCACATCGGCGTGGACTACCTGCCCAGCTACGTCGAGAAGTTCCCGATCGGCCTGGCCGACCTCGGACCGCTCGGCGCCTCCCGCTACAAGGAGGCCTTCGCCCAGGGCCTGTGGGCCACCGTCGCACCCCAGGGTCGCGTCAACGCCCTTCCCTGGGAGGCGAATTCGGGTGGCTTCTGGTACCGCGCCGACGTCTTCGAGCAGGCCGGGGTGGACCCGAACGCGCTGGACACCTGGGACGACGCGATCGAGGCCGGCAAGAAGATCAAGGCGAAGACCGGCAAGTACCTGCTGGGCATCGACAAGCCCGCCTCACAGGCCGACGCCGCCAACTTCTTCCAGCTGCTGCTCCAGCTCCAGGGCTCCTTCTACTTCAACCTCGAAGGCGCCATCACGCTGGACTCGCCCGAGGCCGTCAAGGCGATGACCGTCATCAAGAAGATGAACGACGCCGGGCTGGTCTCCGACCTGGCCGGCGGCTGGACCGCCCTGATCAGCTCCATCAAGCAGGGCACCGCCGCCGTGCTGCCCTGGCCCACCTGGTTCGGCGGCGTGATCGAGGAGACCGTCCCGGAGGAGGCCGGCAAGTGGGCGGTCCGGCTGCCCCCGGCCATGCGGCGCGGCGGCTCCACCGCCGCGACCGTCAACTCCACCCACCTGGGGATCAACGGCAGCAGCACCCAGCAGGCCGCC
Organism: Kitasatospora sp. NPDC088742; assembly: GCF_055584905.1. NCBI lineage: Bacteria > Bacillati > Actinomycetota > Actinomycetes > Kitasatosporales > Streptomycetaceae > Kitasatospora > Kitasatospora sp. NPDC088742. The sequence goes on from NZ_JBVJLD010000036.1 coordinate 87,947, forward strand.
GCCTGGACCTTCATCGAGTTCGTGCTCACCCGGCCCGACTCCCAGGTCGCCATCTACCGCGGCAAGGGCATCGCCCCCGCCCTGCTCAAGGCGTACGAGGACCCGGTCTTCCACACCACCTCCCCCTTCTTCCGCGAGCAGCGCAAGGGCGAGGTCTTCCTGGAGGCGCTCAAGGCGCCCTCCCCGGCCTTCAACTACACCTCCGACTACGCCCGCGCCCTCAAGGTGGTGACGGACGCCCAGACCAAGGTCCTGCTCAAGGGCGCCGACCCCGCCGACGTGCTGCGCAAGGCGGCCGACCAGCTCGCCCAGCAGTCGGGCCGCAAGCTGGTCAGGTGAGCCGGAGACGACGCGGAGGCGGGGGGGGGGGGGCGGCGGGGCGGGGGGGGGGGGGGGGGGGGGGGGGGGGGGGGGGGGGGGGGGCCGCGGGCGGCGGCCGGGCGCGGCCCGAAGGTGGGGCCGTCGCTGTCGGGCCGGCGCTGCGAGGGAACCGGACCGGTCGGCGCCTGCGGGGCCTGCGGCGCG
>NZ_JBVJLD010000037.1:0-76311 GCF_055584905.1 Kitasatospora sp. NPDC088742
GACCGAGGGTCAGCCCGGGGACGTTCCCGGTGCGATCAGCAGTCTGAGAGCATGGACCGATGCGACCGCTGTACTCCGTCCCGCTCGGAATCGCCGCCACCGGCGCCGCCTGCCTCGCCTACTCCGCCGGCTACGAGGTCCGTTCCTTCCGGCTCCGCCGGGTCGAGGTACCGATCCTGCCCGCCGGGGCCCGGCCGATCCGGGTGCTCCAGGTCTCCGACATCCACATGGTCGACGGACAGCGGAAGAAGCAGCGTTGGCTCCAGAGCCTCGCGGGCCTGCGTCCCGACCTGGTGGTCAACACCGGCGACAACCTCTCCGACCCGCTCGGCGTCCCCGCCACCCTCGACGCCCTCGGCCCCCTCCTCGACTTCCCCGGCGTCTACGTCTTCGGCTCCAACGACTACTACGGCCCCGCCCGGAAGAGCCCCACCCGCTACCTCAAGGCCCTGCGCACCGGCGTCCACGGCCTCAACAACCCCGACGGCACCAGCCGCCACGGCATCACCGGCGCCGTCCACAACCCGTGGACCGAACTCCGCGACGGCTTCGACGCCGCCGGCTGGCTCGACCTCACCAACACCCGCGGCCGCCTCAACCTGGCCGGCCTCGACGTCGAGTTCACCGGCCTCGACGACCCCCACATCCGCCGCGACCGCTACAACAAGGTCGCCGGCGGCCCCTCCCCCGACGCCGACCTCTCCCTCGCCGTCGTGCACGCCCCCTACCTCCGCGTCCTCGACGCCTTCACCGCCGACCGCTACCCCCTGATCCTCGCGGGCCACACCCACGGCGGCCAGCTCTGCGTCCCCTTCTACGGCGCCCTCGTCACCAACTGCGACATCGACACCCGCCGCGTCAAGGGCCTCTCCGCCCACCGCGCCGGCGGCCACCAGTCCTACCTCCACGTCTCCGCCGGCTGCGGCACCAACCGCTACACCCCCGTCCGCTTCGCCTGCCCCCCCGAAGCCACCCTCCTCACCCTCACCCCCCGCCGCTGACACCCCAGCTCAGAGCCCCGCGAAACCGGATTTCGCATCTCGGCGCCCGTCCGATAGAGTTCTACTCGTTGCACCGGAGACGGAGAGCAACGAAGCAGGACCGGGGTGTGGCGCAGCTTGGTAGCGCGCTTCGTTCGGGACGAAGAGGCCGTGGGTTCAAATCCCGCCACCCCGACCCAGTAAGACCAGCTCAGGGCCGGTCTCCCGCAAGGGAGGCCGGCCCTGACTGGCTTTCAGGGGTCTCTCTGGAGAAATCCTGGAGAAGATCATGGAATCTCTCTCCAGAGCGGCTCCTACTGACGGGCCTTCAGCAGAGCGTCCAAGACGGCCACCGGAGAGCCTGGGCTCATCTCCCGACGGGCGTCGAGTGCCTCCTCCCACATCTCGGTGAGCGCGGCCATGAGCGTCTGCCGCATCCGCGCGGTGACGTGGTCGTAGCGAGCCTGTACCGAGCCGTCCTCGTGTCCCATCCGCTCGTCCATGAGCTTCGGCGGGGTACCCATCTCCCGCATAAGGGTCTTGTGCGTGTGGCGCAGTCCGTGCGGGGTCAGCCCCGGAGCGATCGGCAACCAGCACGCCTCCGCCCGCCGTGAGGCCCCGCGCCCGCGTGCCGGAATTCCCGGCCCGGGCTCAGCGACCAGCGGCACCGGGTGGGCCTCGTGCTGGCCCCGCTTGCGGTAGCGGTGGCGGCGGGGCTGGAACAGCCAGGTGGCGAACCCGGAGCGGCGCCAGTGCGCGGCCAGCTCGCCGGCCGCCGCGTTGCGCACGTTCGAACCTCGGATTCTCCGCACCCGCCCGCCCGGGCAAACGAAGGCCCCGACCGCTCAGCGGTCGGGGCCTTCGCCGTACCGCCCACACGCTCAGGTGATGGCGCCGGCCAACGGGACCGGGCCCTCATCGGGTGAAGCGGTGCCGTGTCCGGCTCACGCCGGACTGCAGCAGATCCGCTGGCTAGGAACGGCCCTTCCTGGGAGTGGCCATCCATGACTGCGGGATTTCGTCGTTCCAGCCGTGCTCGGCAGTGAAAGTAGCTGCTCGGCAGCCTCGGCTACCGTCAGAGCTGTGGAGCCAACGCTCGCGATCCCGGGAGTCGGTCTCAAGGGGCTGCCCGCACTTGGCGCACACGTCCCGATCAGGTTCGCTCGCCTTCGCCGCCTCGTCTGCCCGGCTGACGCCAGGACGGCGGAGCTGCCGTCGAGCGGTGCGCCAGGTTTCCTTATATTCCTCATGAGCTGTCGGTTAGATTATGAACCCGAGATCAGAACTACCCTCAGCCGATTCACCGCACGTCATCGATCCAGCGGTCGAGGATAACCAGTCGCTCGTTGAGCGTCTCCACAGTAGCCTGCTCGATATTGATTTCTCGGAAGGTGTCATGGAGCCTACGGTGGATGCTCTTGTGGGGTTGTCGGGTAAGGGCAGCCAGGTGACCAACCTTACGGTTAACGACCAGCCTCAGCTCCTTTTTCTGCTCAACCAGAGTCTGTTCCTTAACAACGGGCCACGGCTTTCCGTCTCCGAGTCGGACCCCGGCTAGCCGCATCAGGCGGATAATGGCAGACGGTTCGGCGCTGGCCGGAAGCCCGGCTTCCTGGCCCAGGCGCCGAGCCTGCAAGAGGATGGGTTCGCCAAATGCCTCGCCACTGTTGATGGTGTAGGGGTGCACAGCCTGCGACGAACCGATGACCTCGACCGTGCGCGCAAGGGCAGGATGAGAGGTGTCGGTGTTGCCGCCAGCCTCACTGGCAAGCTGACGTGATCGAGCCCTCTCCTCTTCATCGCGCAATACATGCCGGACAGTCAGCTCGATACGTGCAGCAGGACCCAGGAGAGGCTGGATAGTAGGGATGAACACACGCGCGCAAAGGTCGTCATCATCACCGCGGCGGCGGATGCAGCGGCCGACAACCTGGCGGAAGAAGAGCTCAGTGCGAGTGCGAGTGGCGTAGACAATCACTCCTAGACGGGGGATGTCGACACCTTCGGCCACCATCTGTACAGCGACGATCCAGCGGGATGAGTCTGCGGAGAACTCGAAGATGCTTTTTGAGGAACGACGGCTTTCCGAGATCGCGACTGTCGCGGGCTCACCCGTAATTTCTTCGAGGATCGCAGCGTAGGCACGCGCGTGCTTCTGGTTGGTCGCCAGAACCAGGCCACCAATGTCTGGGGTGTCCTGCCGGATCAGTGACAACTCGTCGTTGGCGCGGCGCAGGACCGAGGGAATCCAGTCCTTGCCCGGGTCGAGGGCAGCAGTAAGCGCATGGGCAATGGTCTTCGGGTCGGTCTCGGACAGTCTCTTCGCTGTCGCGTACTCGGATGCCAGACGCCACCTGGCTTCGCCATCCAATGCCGGAAAGACAACTGGGCGAACGACCTCCTGATCCTGCAGAGCCATGCCGTAGTCATAGTTGATATCGGGGATGACACAGCGTTCCTCGTCGTATCGCAAGAACGGAATGGGCTTAGCGTCAGTCCGAAACGGAGTTCCGGAGAGCATGAGTCGCCTGTGTGCGTCGCCGAACGCCTTAAAGAGTGCCGGCCCCCACGAGAGGTGCTCGGCATCTCCGGCGTGGTGGACCTCGTCCAGGATCACCAGGCACGGCCGCCCTGGTTGACTAGCCATCTGCGCCCACAGGTCCGGATTAGCTGCCACAGACTGATAGGTCGCCACCACACCGTCGTAGTCCGGTGCCGTTTTCTTCCAGCTGTTGGTGAATGCCGGGTTTAGCTTGATACCCTCTCGAGCTGCGGATCTCGCCCATTGATCCCTGAGATGATCGGTCGGCACGATGACGGTGATCCACCTGATCTCACTCCGCTCGATCATGGCTTTGGCAGCGAGCACGGCGAACGCTGTCTTTCCTGCACCTGGAGTAGCGACCACAAGAAAGTCGCGGTTCGTCCCCAAGAAACTACGCAGGCCGTCGTCCTGCCATTGTCGCAACCGCATGATCCGCACCTTCCGTCCTGACTGCGCCGGCCATAAAGGGGAGGACATCGACCCAAACCGCGGCAACCAGCGCGGTGAGGGATCGACGAATGAGATTCAGTCGGAACCGCGCATATAACAGCAGAGCCCCTATGGGGGTCTCAGCATGGCACTGCAGGTTGCCCTTTCAGCGCGTCAAACCCAGCAGACGGGGGGCGCTAGTGGGTCAGTTGGAGCAAACCGAAGCGCGGCGGGGGCGCATAGAGCGCAGATGACCCCACCCTGCAGGAAGGCGAGCCTCGACCCTGGCCCCGGGTCCGCCTCTATGCGGCCCCAAGTTGTCCCAGGGGGACGATCTCCTGCACGACGGCTGCAGCCCGTCCGAGCCGCCTTTGTACAGCAGCAAAGTACAGCAACCGGGCCGTCCAGCAGTGACCATCAGCGCCCCTGGTACCACCCCTGACCTGCGCAGATAACCTCAGCAACCACGCTGCCTGTAATTCGGGACGAAGAGGCCGTGGGTTCAAATCCCGCCACCCCGACCCAGTTGCAGAGGCCCTGCCGGAGAAATCCGGCAGGGCCTCTGTCGTTCCTGAGTGACTACGCCTCAGAAGAGTCCGCCCATCGTCCTCGTGCCCGCCTGGATCACCAACCGGATCCTCCCCCGGCACACCATCTCCGTCCGGCAGTGGTGAGGTACCCGACGAGTCGTGAGATCCCCTCCATTGCCACGCCCTTGCGGGTGACGGTTCCTCAGGTGACCGGGCGGCTGCTGGTCTGACGGCCTTGGGATCATGGTGGGGTGACGACGACTTCCGTGCGAATGACCGAGCCGCTGCCCCTCGTCGAGGTTGTGCAGGTGGAGGTGGTCGGGCCGGGGCTCCTGGCTGTCATCGGGCGGTGCCTGGCGGCCACGCGGTTGGGCTCGCGCTTTGGTTGTGCCGGGCAGGACGGCCGCGAGGTCGAGTTGGTGGTGGCGGAGATCCGGCGGTATCCGAAGGTGACGGTGGATGAGGTGGAGCCGCCTCATGGAGCCCGGTGTCTCCTTGCCGTCAGCGGCGGGGACGCAAACGGTCTGGATGTCGGGCCCGGGGATGTGCTTCGGGGGGTCGGGGCCCAGGGGTGAGGGGACGTCAGTTCCCGGCGGGGTGGCGGTTGGGGAGGAGGAGGGCGGGGATGAGGGCGAGGGCCAGGAGGACGGCGGCTGCGGTGTAGGCGGTGCGGAAGCCGGTGGTGGTGAGGAGGGTGGAGATCAGGGCGGTGCCGGAGGCAGCCCAGAGTTGGGAGTTGATGCTGAGGGCGGTGCCGGCGGCGGCGAGGCGTTCGGTGGGGAGGCCTCGGGAGGCGGTGGCCATGGTGGGCATCAGGACGGTGCCGGCGCCTGCGCCCATGAGCATCGCGGTGGCGATCAGGCGCCATGCCGGGACGGTGGGGTCGCCGATCTGGGCGGCGGTCAGGGCCATGCCGAGGGCGCCGACGGCGATGCCGGCCGGGATCAGGCGGCGGGGTGGGGTGCGGTCGATGCGGCGGGCGGCGACCTGCATGGCGAGGCCGACGGTGAGGCCGACGGGGGCTCCGAGGAGTCCGGCCGCGGTGGTGGAGAGGCCTCGGGACTGCTGCCAGTAGACCGGGCCGAGCAGCATCGAGCCGAAGTAGCCGCTGGTGAAGAGGGCCAGGGTGACGACGGAGACCGTGAAGGTGCGGTCGCGGAGGAGCCGGAGGTCGAGCAGGGGGTGACGGGTGGTCAGGGCGTGCCGGACGAAGGCGGTGATCAGGGCCGCGCCGGCGAGGGTCGGGAGGAGCGCGCCCGGGGTGGTGAGGCCGCCGCGTTCGCCGCCGAGGGTGAGGCCGTAGAGGAGCAGCGCCAGGCCGGGCGAGAGGGTGAGCAGGCCAGGGAGGTCGAGTTTGGGCGGGGCCGCCTCGGAGGAATCGGGGGACGGGGTGTCCGGCCGGAGCAGGAGGGCGGCCAAGGTGAGGGCCGCGGCACCGATCGGCAGGTTGACCAGGAAGATCCAGCGCCAGTCCGCGACGTCCAGCAGCCAGCCGCCGAGGACGGGGCCGAGGACCGGGCCGATCAGGACGGGTAGTCCGGAGAAGGCCATGGCGCGGCCGAGCCGGCTGCGGTCGGCGGCCCGCATCACCATCGTCATGCCGACCGGCATCAGCAGTCCGCCGCCGAGGCCCTGGAGGGCGCGGAAGGCGATCAGGCTGCCCGCGCTCCAGGCGCAGGCGGCGAGCAGTGAGCCGAGGGTGAAGAGGGCCAGGGCGGTCAGGTAGGTGCGTTTGGCGCCGATCCGGCCCATGGCCCAGGCGGCGGTGGGGACGACGGCGGCGAGCGCCAGGGTGTAGGCGGTGGCGGTCCACTGGACGGTCTCCAGCGGGGCGGCGAAGGCGGTGGTGAGGCTGCGCAGGGCGACGTTGACGATGGTGATGTCGAGCACCGACATCACCGAGCCGGTGATGACCACCAGGAGGGTGCGGTTGAGCACCGAGGAGGAGTGGGGGGCGGTCGCGGCGGGCGCGACGGCGGTCCGGACGGAGGGCATGACGGCGCCTCAGCCCTGGTAGGGGTGGGCGGCCCGGGCGGTGCGCAACGCGCGTCCCCACCAAGAGAGTTGGCCGAGCATGCCCTTGGCCGCACCCTCGGCGACGGCGGGGTCGCGCGGGGCGCCGTCGGGGCCGAGGCCGGACCAGGGGCCGTGCAGGCTGACCGTGTCGCGGACCGTGGTCGCGTGCAACTCGGCGAAGACCAGCCGGAGTTGTTCGACGGCGCGCAGCCCGCCGCCGAGGCCGCCGTACGAGACGAAGCCGACCGGCTTGGCGTGCCAGGGGCCCATGTGCCAGTCGAGGAGGTTCTTCAGGGCGGCCGGGAAGCTGTGGTTGTACTCGGGGGTGACGATCACGAAGGCGTCGGCGGCGGCGAGGCGGGGCGTGACGTCGGCCAGTGCCGCGGCCACCTCGGGGGACGGCTCGCTACCCCAACTCGGCATCACCAGGGGGAGGTTGACCTCCGCCAGGTCGATCACGTCGAACACCGCACCGCCCTGGCGGGCGGCCACCCCGAGGAACCAGTCGGTGACGGCGGGCCCGTGGCGGCCCTCGCGGACGCTGGCGGTGATCACGGCGACGCGGAACGGCGCCTCGGCGGAAAGAGCGGTGAGCTGGTCAACAGCACTGGCGGACATGGGCGTTCCCTCCCCTGCGGGCCACCTCGTGCGGCCCGATGTCGAGTAAGGTACAACGGGCGTTGTAAAAGTAACAACGGTCGTTGTACCTAGGCCGGAAGTAGGAGGAGGCACGGTGGGCAGCAGCAGCAACGACGCCTGGGTGGCGCAGGCGCGGGAGACGGTGCCGCCGCGCCGGCTGGAGAAGCAGATGGCCATGGCGAGCGCCGCCTGCACGGTGTTCGGCCGCGAGGGGTACGCGCGGGCCTCGGTGGACGCGCTCGCGGCCGCCGCCGCGGTCTCCACCCGGACGCTCTACAACCACTTCCCCGGCGGCAAGGCGCAGCTCTTCGAGACCGTCATCCGGTGGACCGCGAGCCAGGTCAAGGACGCCCAACTGGGGCTGCTGGACACCCTGTTGAACCCCGCCCGGCCGCCCCGCCCGGAGGACCTGGAACGCGACCTGACGACCGTGGCCTGGGCCTTCGTCGAGCTGATGGCCGCCTACCCGGACCACTTCGCGCTGGTGCGGCACATCCACGCCGAGGCCGGCCATGTACCTGCGGAGGTCCTGGCCACCTGGCAGGAGGCCGGGCCGGCGCCGGTCGCCCGCGCGCTGGCCGGGGCGCTCGGCGGCCTGGCCGAGGCCGGCCTGCTCGACCTGCACGGCGACCCGGAGCTGGCCGCCACCCACTTCATGGCCCTCGGCTCGCAGCCGATCGTGCACCTCTCCCACTACGGCGTCCTGCCGCTGCCCCCCGAGCGGATCGAACGCCTGGTCACCGGCGGCGTCGCGGCCTTCCTCCGGGCCTACCGGAGCGGAAGCCAGGGGCAGCCCTAGGCTGGCGCCGACATGGCCGACAGCAGGCCGGAGCAGCCGGAGGAAGAGGGGTACTGACATGGCTGAAGCACTGATCACCGGGGTGGGCGGGCTCGAACCGAAGGTGGACCCGGGGGCGTACGTCGCACCGAACGCGGTGGTGGTCGGGGCCGTGACGGTGGAGGCCGGGGCGAGCGTCTGGTACGGGGCGGTGCTGCGCGGGGACGCGGAGACCATCACCGTCGGCCCCGACACCAACATCCAGGACAACTGCACCGTGCACGCCGATCCGGGCTTCCCCGCGGTGCTCGGGGCGCGGATCTCGGTCGGCCACAACGCGGTGCTGCACGGCTGCGTGGTGGAGGACGACGTGCTGGTCGGGATGAACTCCACCGTGCTCAACGGCGCCCGGATCGGCACCGGTTCACTGATCGCCGCCGGGGCCGTGGTGCCGCAGGGCATGGAGGTCCCGCCCGGCTCCCTGGTGGCCGGGGTGCCCGCCAAGGTGAAGCGCGCCCTGACCGAGGAGGAGAAGGCCGGCATCAAGGCCAACGGCGAGGGCTACCTGCTGCTCGCCCGCGCCCACGCGGAGATCGGCCGCGACTGAGACTGCGTCACGGCCGACACGGTGTCACGGTGTCACGGTGTCACGGTGTCACGGTGTCACGGTGTCACGGCTGAGACGGTGTCAGGGCCGAGACGATGCGAGCGGCGGCGGCACCTGCTCAGCGGGGCTCGCCCGAGGGGATGGCCGCCGGCGCGCCGCCCGTGAGGTGGTCGGCCAGGAGGGCGTGGAGGCGGGCGGGGGTGAGGGGCCCGGTGGTGAGGGTGGCGGCGAGGGTGGGGAGGAGGTTGGGGGGCAGGGTGCGCGGGTCACCGATGAGGACGGACTCGTCGGGGAAGGTGAGCAGGACGAGGGGAGCGCCGTCGTCGAGCTCGGCGTGGTACCAGCTGACCCTGTTCATCTGACCCCCTTCCCGGTGGCGGTGGACGCGTTCGGCCGAGGCGGAATCGAACGTACACCCGATTATGAGGGCTGGCGAGAAGCGCGCGGAACCGCAATACCGCACGGGTGTGACAACAGGGGTGAGAAGAGGACAAGGAACGGGCCGGATCAGGCCTCGGCAGGGCCCTCGTCGCGAGCGGGGTTCGAACGGCGGGCGACGAAGGCCTCCACCACCGCGCGGACCTTGGGGAGGTCGGCCGGGTCGAGCTCGGCCAGGTGGGCCACGATGGCGCGGGCGTCGGCGGGCAGCCCGGTGAGCTCGGTGGTGACGTAGTCGAGGTACTGGGCGGCGGCGGCGCGCTGGACCCGGGCCAGCGGGAGGCCGAGGCCGGTGGCGAGGGCGCGCAGGACCTGGGGCTCGGGGGCGCGGACCACCTCGTTGCGCACCAGCTTGTGCAGCCAGGTGGTGCCGGGGCGGTAGCCGGTGGCCGGGTCGACGGTGGCCTCGGTGAGCCGGCGGAAGGTCATGCCCGGGCGGTCGAGCGCCTCGCGCACCAGCACCGAGAGCGCGTCGGCGGCGCCGTCGGTCGTCGTCGCAGGCATCTCGTGCTCTCTCCCTCGCGGCCACCGGCCCCGCTCTGGGGCGCGGACGCACTGGCTCGGACCGTCGCCCCGTCGCCCCCGTCGGTCGGCGCGCGAACAGCCGCGTTCGCGACCGAGGCTAACAGCGCCAACCGGCCGATGCTGCCACTTCCACCGGCCCTCGGACCAGCCCGTTTCGCTCCGCGCCACGCCGTTCGAAATAATTCGAATACGTGTTCGCGTTCGCGAACGCATCTAGGTAAGGTCCTGTCCGCAGCCAAGCCAAGCCCGCCCAGCCAAGCCCAGCGGTCCAGAGCACAGCAGAGAGCCCAGCAGCACAGAGCAGCAGCAGGAGGCACCGTGTCCACGCCGGCCCAGTTCTTCGGAGTCCCGATCCACCGCAACCGCCGCCCCGTCGCCACCCGGGTGCCCCAACGGCCGCTCTCCGCGCTCCGGCCGCTGTTCGAGGCGGTGCAGCGGGACCCGGCGATCGCGGCGTTCGGCTGGTCGCAGTCCGGGCCGGTGCCGGGCGAACACGGACGGACCGCCGGGCTGCGGATCGGGCCGCCGTGGTTCCGCACCACCACCGACCACGCCGAGCAGGACCTCTACGCGCTCTCCCTCGACCTCCCGCACCCCAGCCTCGGCGGCCACCGGTACGGGCCCGGCGCCACCTCGCTGCGGTGGCGCCGCCTGCCGTACCAGGGGCCGGACGAGGAGCGGTACTGCCGGGCCAGGCGGCTGGCCGACGCGCTGGAGTCCGGCGCCTTCGACCGCGCGCTGGCCGAGTCCTTCGGCGGCGGCCGGGGCGCCACCGACGTCACCGTCTGGCGCGACCGCATCCGCGTCGTCGAGACCACCCTGGCCTGAGCCGGAGCCACCCGCGCTGACGCCACGTCAGCTCCGCCGATCCCTGCTGGAGCGCCCCCGGACCGTGACACCCTGGGGGGATGACTGACGAGACGACTGCCGTACCGGCGTGGGAACAGCGGTTCCGTGCAGCGCGGGTCTCCCTGCCGGACTGGGCCGAGGAGGCACCCGACCGGGCGCTGTACGTGTCGAACTCCACCGGTACCTACGAGGTCTACGCCTGGGACCGCGCCACCGGCTCCCACCGCCAGGTGACCGACCGCCCCAACGGCACCACCGACGCCGAGCTGAGCCCGGACGGCGAGTGGATCTGGTGGTTCGACGACACCGACGGGGACGAACTGGGCGTCTGGCGGCGCCAGCCCTTCGCCGGCGGCCCGGACGAGGAGGCCGTCCCCGGCATCGCGGCCGCGTACGGCGCCGGCCTGGCGCTGGGCCGGAACGGCACGGTGCTGGTCGGCACCTCGGAGGACGACGAGGGCACCACCATCCACCTGCGCCGCCCGGGTTCGACCGCGGTCGAGACGGTCTACCACCACGAGGAGTACGGCGGGATCGGCGACCTGAGCCACGACTCCTCCCTGCTCGCGGTCGACCACACCGAGCACGGCGACGCGATGCACTCCGCGATCCGGGTGATCCGCCTCTCCGACGGCGCCACGGTGGACGAGCTGGACGACGTGACCGGCCGTCAGGAGCCGCGCGGGCTGGCCTGCCTGGGCTTCGCCCCGGCCGACGGGGACACCCGGCTGCTGGTCGCGCACCAGCGCCGGGGCCGCTGGGAGCCGATGATCCGGGACGTGGCGACCGGCGCCGAGACCGAGCTTGCGCTCCGGGACGAGCAGGGCCGGGAGTTCCCCGGCGACCTCTCGGCGCAGTGGCGGCCGGGGGCCGCCTCACTGCTGGTGGAGCACGAGTACGAGGCCCGCAGCGAGCTGTTCTCCTACGAGCTGACGACCGGTGAGCTGACCAGGCTGGCCACCCCGCGCGGCACCGTCTCGGGCGCGACCGCGCGTCCGGACGGCACGGTGGAGTTCCTCTGGTCCTCCGCCGCCGAGCCGGCCGCGGTGCGGTCCACCGCCGGGCACGTGGTGCTGCGGGCGCCCGGCCCGGTGCCGCCGGGGTCGGTGGCGGTCGAGGACGTCTGGGTCGAGGGCCCGGGCGGCCGGGTGCACGCGCTGGTCCAACGGCCGGACGGCGAGGGGCCGTTCCCCACCGTCTTCGAGGTGCACGGCGGCCCGACCCACCACGACAGCGACTCCTTCGCGGCCGGTCCGGCCGCCTGGCTGGACCACGGCTTCGCCGTCGTCCGGGTCAACTACCGCGGCTCGACCGGCTACGGGCAGGCCTGGACGGACGCCCTCCAGGAGCGGATCGGCCTGATCGAGCTGGAGGACATCGCCGCCGTCCGCGACTGGGCGGTATCCTCCGGCCTGGCCGACCCGGCCCGGCTGGTGCTGTCCGGCGGCTCCTGGGGCGGCTACCTCACCCTGCTCGGCCTCGGCACCCAGCCGGAGAGCTGGTCGCTGGGCCTGGCCGCCGTGCCGGTGGCCGACTACCTCGCCTCCTACGAGGACGAGATGGAGGCGCTCAAGTCGCTGGACCGCACGCTCTTCGGCGGCTCGCCGGAGCAGGTGCCCGAGCGGTACCGGGCCTCCTCGCCGATCACCTACGTCGAGCGGCTCAAGGCCCCGGTCTACATCAGCGCCGGGCTCAACGACCCGCGCTGCCCGATCCGGCAGATCGACAACTACGTGGCCCGGCTTGAGGAGCTCGGCAAGGAGCACGAGGTCTACCGCTACGACGCCGGGCACGGCTCGCTGGTGGTCGAGGAGCGGATCAGGCAGCTGCGGCTGGAGATCGGCTTCGCGCTGCGGCACCTGGGCCTGGAGCGGTGACCGGACGCCGGGCGGCCGGCTGACAGGTGGTCGGCCGACGGAAGGCCGGCTGACGGAGGGTCAGTCCAGGACCGGGTCCAGCCCGAGGGCCCGGTCCCTGGCCTTCTCCGCCTCGCGGCGGGCCAGCCGGAACCACATGAAGACCACGAAGCCGCCGAAGACGAACCACTCCAGGGTGTAGCCCAGGTTCTGGAAGGCGCGCAGGCTCAGGCCGTTGCCGCCCTGCGGCTGCACCGTCGGCACGGCGGTGAAGCCTTCCGGCACCGTGTCGGCGGCCAGCCAGCCGTCGGTGGTCGGGTACGGCAGCACGTTGACCAGGGCGGCCGGGCTGATGGTGCCCAGCTGGCCGGCGGGCAGACCGCCCGTCACGGCGCCGTCGCTGCCGCTGTTCTCCGGCGCCTGGAGGCGGCCGGCCACCGTCACCGTGCCCTCCGGCGCGGCGGGAACCTCGGCCGGGGTGCCGGGAGCCCAGCCCCGGACCACCGGGACGCAGGTCGCACCGGCCGGCCGGCCGCCGGTCTCGGGGCAGAGCGGGGTGAGCACGTAGTGGCCCTGACGGCCGTCCACCGTGCGGTTGGGGACCAGCAGTTGGTGCTCGCGGTCGTACCGGCCGGTGACGGTCGCGGAGCGGCCGACGGTGTCGGTGGTCACCTTCGCGTCCGGGCCGGGCAGCAGCTCGGCGAGCGGTACGGCCGGCCCGGTCGAACCGGCGGTGGCGGTCCTCGCGGCGTCCTTGTGCCGGTCGACCTGGTCCTCGAAGCGGCTGAGCTGCCAGCTGCCCATGAGCACGCAGACCGCGATCGCCAGGACGGCGACCACGGCGCCGCCGAGCCAGCGCGAAGTCAGGAGGAACCGGTACACACGCACCACGGTAACCGCCCCTACACCGGCCCCCGCCACCAGGTCCGCCGGTCCGGCCTCCACCGGCGCGGCCACGTACGCCCGGCCACGTACGTCGGGCTACGGCGTGGGCGAGGCGGTCGGCTGGGCGTCAGGTTCGGGGGACGTCCGGTAGACGGTGCCGCTGCAGGCGTTCGGGACGGTGGCCGAGACGGACTGGCCGCCCGGGTCGGGGACGTGGGTGAGCAGCAGGGCGGCCTCCGGCCCGGGGGTGGGCGAGGGGGTCGGGGTCGGGGTGGGCGAGGGATCGGGGCCGGGGCCCTCGGAGGGGGCGCCGGAGGTGGAGGGGCCGGGGACGGCGGCCCGGGCCTGGACCACCTCGCCCTTCTCGGGGACGGTGGCCGCGGTCGGCGCCGGGGTCGGGGTCGGCGCGGGGCAGGCGGTCTCCGGCACCCAGCCGAAGCGGACCAGGTACCCCGCCGAGGGCGCGAGCAGCAGCGGCCCGTTCGAGGCCGGTGCGGGCAGGGCGGTGGCCGGGCCGCCGGCGGTGTGGGCGGTCACCCGGATCCGGGCCTGGTCGGAGGTGACCACCCCGTCGCCGCCGAGCAGGCAGCTGCGCGCGGAGACGTTCTGCACCCGGAACCAGCCGTACACGTTCCCGGCCGCGTCGGGCCGCCCCACCGAGACGGAGGGCCGGCCGAGGTCGGACGCCGTGCAGGCGGGGGTCACCGCCGTGGGCGTCGGCGAACTGCCGGGCGACGCGGTCGTGGTCACGCCGGCACTGGTCTGCGGCACCGGGACGGCCGTGGCGGAGGGCGACTCGGTGACCTGGCTCGGACTCGGGCTCGGACTGCCGGGGCTCAGCGGGGCCTGCGGCACCGGGCGGTTGGTGCCGCTGGGGCTGGGCCGCACGATGCCGGTCGCCTTGGGCGCGGCGCCGATGGTCGGGCTCTCCACCGGGCCGCCGGAGAGGTCGAGGCCCTGGACGCCCTGGATGGTGGGCCAGGCGGCGGCGCTGAGCAGCACCGCGGCGGCGGCCGTGGTCCAGAGCGTGCGGTGCCGGGCCCGGCGTCTGGGGACTTCCTGCCGCAGCCGCGGCAGGGCGGCCGCATCGGGTTCGAGCCGGGCCACCGCCTGCTGCAGGCGGCTCCGCAGCTCGTTCGCCAACTGGTCCTCCCCCAAGGGCAGTTGGTGGTCAGTCATCGGCCGTCCCCGCACCCTGGTCCATCCGCACCCGGAGCGCGGCCAGCCCGCGCGAGCCGTACGCCTTGACCGAACCGAGCGAGATCCCCAGCAGGTCGGCGACCTGGGCCTCCGTCAGGTCCGCGTAGTAGCGCAGCACCAGCACCTCCCGCTGACGGCGTTGCAACCCCCGGAGCGCGGCCTTCAACTCGTCGCGCTCCAGCGCATCGTAGGCTCCTTCTTCTGCACTGGCCATGTCAGGCATCGGCTTGGGCAGCAGGCGCAGCCCCATGATCCTGCGGCGCAGCGTGGAGCGGGAGAGGTTCACCACGGTCTGGCGTAGGTACGCCAGTGTCTTCTCGGGTTCGCGGACCCGGCGGCGGGCGGCGTGCACCCGGATGAAGGCCTCCTGCACCACGTCCTCGCAGGAGGCGACGTCGTCCAGCAGAAGGGCGGCCAGCCGGAGCAGGGAGCGGTAGTGCGCCCGGTAGGTCTCGGTCAGGTGGTCGACGCTGGCCCCAAGCGCCTCCGGCGCGGTGCCCACCAGGCTATCGACGGGACGCGCCGCCACGCGCACCGCACCCACGCCGACGTGCACCGGGCCGATGTGCACCGCTCCGATGCGCACCGCGCCCACGCGTACCGCCCCCACCACGTTCGCCACGCCTGTTGGACACTCGATCCCCTGTCATGGTTGCCCCGGACTGCGGGACATTCTCGCCTACCGGACCGAGGCCCTCCAGTGCTCCGGGGAGGGAATCTGACGGAACGTCCGGGATCGAGCGGCCCAACTCCGGGCACCCGCCGGGGCCCGCCGCAGCTCAGCCCAGGGCGGCGAACTCGGCGGCGACCAGCTCGGCGGTCTGCACCAGGTTGAGCGCGGCGCCCTTGCGCAGGTTGTCGCCGCAGAGGAAGAGGTCGAGCGCGTTGGGGTCGTCCAGCGCCCGCCGGACCCGGCCCGCCCAGACCGGGTCGGTGCCGACGGCGTCGTTCGGGGTGGGGAACTCGCCCGCCGCCGGATCGTCGTAGAGCACCACGCCGGGCGCCCCCTGGAGGATCTCCTGCGCCGCCTCGCGGGTGACCTCGCGTTCGAAGACCGCGTGCACGGCCAGCGAGTGGGTGGTGAGCACCGGGATCCGGACGCAGGTGGCGGAGACCTTGAGGCCGGGCAGGCCGAGCACCTTGCGGGGCTCGTCGCGCAGCCGGACCTCCTCGGTGGACCAGCCGCCGTCGGCCGGTGTGCCGACCCAGGGCACCGCGTTCATCGCCAGTGGCGCGGGGAAGGGGCCGTGGTCGCTGACCACAGCCCGCAGGTCGCCGGTCAGCTCGCCCACGCCGGTGCCGGCGATCTCGCCCAACTGCCCGCGCAGGGTGGCCATTCCGGCCCGTCCGGCGCCGGAGGCGGCCTGGTACGAGGCCACCACCAGCTCGCGCAGCGCGTACTCGGAGTGCAGCGCGGCCAACGCGCCGATCATGGTGAGGGTGGCGCAGCCGGGGACGGCCAGGATGCCGCGCGGGCGGATCATCGCGGCCGGGGCGTTCACCTCGGGCACCACCAGCGGGACGTCCGGGTCCTGCCGGAAGACGACCGAACCGTCGACCACCACCACGCCCTTCGCGGCGGCGATCGGTGCCCAGCGGGCGGCCACCTCCCCGGGCACCGCGAACACGGCCACGTCGATCCCGGCCAGGGCCTCCTCGGTGAGCTCGCCCACCTCGGTCCCGGTCCCACGGACCGTCAGCTTCCGGCCCGCGGAACGGGAGGAGGCCAGCAGCCGGACCTCGCCCCAGACGTCCTGCCGTACGGAGAGGAGGCCGAGCAGCACCCCGCCGACCAGGCCGGTGGCGCCGACCACCGCGAGGTTCGGCCTCCTCCCCGCGGAGGTCATCGGCCGGTGCCGCCGTAGACGACCGCCTCGTCGCCGTTGCTGTCCAGGCCGAAGGCGCTGTGCACGGCGCGGACGGCCTCGTTGACGTCGTCGGCCCGGGTGACCACCGAGATGCGGATCTCCGAGGTGGAGATCAGCTCGATGTTCACGCCGGCCTCGGAGAGCGCCTCGAAGAAGGTCGCGGTGACCCCGGGGTTGGAGCGCATGCCCGCGCCGACCAGCGAGATCTTGCCGATCGCGTCGTCGTAGCGGAGCGACTCGAAGCCGATGCCCTCCTTGACCCGGCCGAGCGCGTCGATGGCCTTCTGGCCCTCGGTCTTCGGGCAGGTGAAGGAGATGTCGGTGAGGCCGGTGGACGCGGCGGAGACGTTCTGCACCACCATGTCGATGTTGACCTCGGCATCCGCGATGGCGCGGAAGATCCGGGCGGCCTCGCCCGGCTTGTCGGGCACGCCGACGACCGTGACCTTGGCCTCGGACGTGTCGTGGGCGACTCCGGAGATGATCGCCTGCTCCATCTCGCCCCCTTCGGGCTTGGTCGGGTTGGTGCTGCTGACAATGGTCCCCGGCAGGCCGGAGAAGGACGAGCGTACGTGAATCGGGATGTTGTAGCGCCGCGCGTACTCCACACAGCGGTCAAGCAGCACCTTGGAGCCGGACGAGGCCAGCTCCAGCATGTCCTCGAAGCCGATCCAGTCGATCTTGCGGGCCTTCTTCACCACGCGCGGGTCGGCGGTGAAGACGCCGTCCACGTCGGTGTAGATCTCGCAGACCTCGGCGCTCAGCGCGGCGGCCAGCGCCACCGCGGTGGTGTCCGAGCCGCCCCGGCCCAGCGTGGTGATGTCCTTGCTGGCCTGGGAGACGCCCTGGAAGCCGGCCACGATGACGATGTTGCCGTCGTCCAGCGCGCTGCGGATCCGGCCCGGCGTCACGTCGATGATGCGCGCCTTGTTGTGCACGGAGTCCGTGATGATGCCGGCCTGACTGCCCGTGAAGGACTGGGCCTCGTGGCCCAGCGCGCGGATCGCCATGGCCAGCAGGGCCATCGAGATCCGCTCACCGGCGGTCAGCAGCATGTCGAACTCGCGCCCGGAGGGGATCGGGGAGACCTGCTCCGCGAGTTCGATGAGCTCGTCCGTCGTGTCACCCATGGCGGACACCACGACGACGACCTCATGGCCGGCCTTCTTGGCGTCTACGATCCGGCGGGCGACGCGCTTGATGCCCTCGGCATCCGCAACGGATGAGCCGCCGTACTTCTGCACGACAAGGCCCACGTGCGCTCCTCGACTAGTGTCGTTTCGGGGGGTGGTGTCCCCCGCACCCCCGTTGAGCGGGGGTTCTGCGGTCGGGCGTCAGTCTAGCGAGCGAGCCGGGCCCGACCGGCGGATTCCATATGATGAGACGGTGATCTCGCTGTCCGGTCAGGGCGTACCGGCGAGTCTGCGGGCCCGGCCCGGCTGGCCCGGAGATTTGCCGGGACGGGGACCGCGCGGCCCCGGTTTTCCCGCCCGGACGGCGCGGGTGACTGGTGCGTCACATCCACCGCCCGGGCGTGCCGCCCACCGGCCGCGGACCGCCTACAGACCGAGCTCGGCGGCCATCAAGTCGCCCGCCTGCTTCTCCAGCTGTTCGTCCGTCAGACCGTCGTCGTCGGTGTCCGCACCGTCCGGCACCGCGCCGATCGGACTGTCCAGCCGGACGTGCGCGATCAGCGACTGGAGCGCCCGCAGCACCGCGCTGCAGGTCGAGCCCCAGCTCGACAGGTAGGAGAACTGCCACCACCAGAGCGCCTCGCTGATCCGGCCCTCCTGGTAGTGCGTCAGCCCGTGCCGCAGCTCGCTGACCACGCCCGCCAGGTCGTCCGAGATCCGGAACGCGTTCGGCTTCTCCGGCGGCCCGTACGGGTCGAAGACCTCGTGGTAGACGTCGATCGGGGCCAGCAGCTCGGCCAGCCTCTCCCGCAGCTCGATGCCGTCCGGCTCCGGCCCGGCGTCCGGCTCGAACCGGTCCTCCGGCAGCACGTCCTCGATCGCGCCGAGGCGGCCGCCGGCCAGCAGCAGCTGCGACACCTCCAGCAGGAGCAGCGAGACCGCGCTGCCCGGTTCGTCGCCGCGGGCGACCTCGGTCACGGCCAGCACGAAGCTCTCGACCGAGTCCGCGATCTGCACCGCGAAGTCGTCGGGCTCGTCGGCGCCGTGAGCGGTCTGGGTGCCGCTGGTCTGGTCAGACATCGAGAAGTCGTCTCCCTTCGAAAGCCCGTCCGAGGGTGACCTCGTCGGCGTACTCCAAGTCCCCACCGACCGGCAGGCCGCTGGCCAGCCGGGTCACCTTCAGGCCCATCGGCTTGCAGAGCCGGGCCAGGTAGGTGGCGGTCGCCTCCCCCTCCAGGTTGGGGTCGGTGGCCAGGATCAGCTCGGTGACGGTGCCGTCCGCGAGCCTGGTCATCAGCTCCCGGATCCGCAGGTCCTCCGGGCCGACGCCCTCGATCGGGCTGATCGCCCCGCCCAGCACGTGGTAGCGGCCCCGGAACTCGCGGGTGCGCTCGATCGCCACCACGTCCTTGGGCTCCTCCACCACGCAGATCACCGTGAGGTCACGCCGCTGGTCCAGACAGACCCGGCACTGCTCGGCCTCGGCGACGTTCCCGCAGGTCACGCAGAACCGGACCCGCTCCTTGACCTCCAGCAGCGTGTGCGCCAGCCGCCGGACGTCCACCGGGTCGGCCTGGAGCACGTGGAAGGCGATCCGCTGCGCGCTCTTGGGCCCGACGCCGGGCAGCCTGCCCAGTTCGTCGATCAGGTCCTGAACAACGCCCTCGTACAACGTCGCGCCTCTCTTCGGCCCGGCCGGCGATCATGCCGCCGGCTCCGGTGCCATCATCCAACGAATCGGGCGCCGGACACACCGTCCGACGCCCGACTCACGATAAATCCCCGCAGCTCGTTCGAACCGGCGCCGCGGAAGCCTGCGCAGGACCTCAGAGACCGAGGCCGGGCAGACCGCCGCCGAGGCCCTGGGCCAGCGGGCCCATCCGCTCGGCCTGCATCTTCTGCGCCGAGGCGTTGGCGTCCCGCACGGCGGCCAGCACCAGGTCGGCCAGCGTCTCCGTGTCCTCCGGGTCCACCGCGGCCGGGGCGATGGTCAGCGCCACCAGCTCACCGGCGCCCGTCACCGTCGCCTCGACCAGACCGCCGCCCGCCGAACCCGAGACGTGCGTCTCGGCCAGCTCGCGCTGCGCCTTGCCCAGCTCCTCCTGCATCTTCTGCGCCTGCTTGAGCAGCTGCTGCATGTTGGGCTGGCCACCACCAGGGAACACGGGTCACTCCTGTGAGATCTCGGGTCGTTCTTGCTCGGTCCAACGCTTCGGGCCGAGCCTACGTGCCCGGCCCCTCCCGCCGGGCGTCCTCAGCGGTTGTGCCGGATCTCCTCCAGCACCGTCGCCCCGAGCTCACGGACGATCAGCTCCGTGGTGTCCACACCCGGCTGCTGCGCGTGCGTGGGCGGGCCGGTGTAGACCGCGTCGCCCTCGATGTCGTAGTCGTCCGGCGGGTAGTCCTCGTACGGGGGCTCGGGAGCGGGCGCGGACGCCGCGGACGCCGGGGGCGCGGACTGCGCGGGGGGCGCCTGCACGGCGGCGGGCGCCGGGGACTGCTGCTGGACCGGAGCGGCGGCCTGCTGTGGCTGCTGCTGGACCGGCTGCTGCGGCTGGACCACCGGCGGGACGGCCTGCTGCGGCTGCGGCTGCGTCGGCTGGACCGGCTGCTGCGGCGGGCGGGCCTGCTGCTGGAACGCCTGCTGCGGCTGCTGCGGCGCTCCCCAACCACCACCGGCCGGGGCGGCCGGAGCCGCCGGGGCCGGCTGCGCGGCGCCCGACCCGCCCGACGGGTCGACGATGCACTCCACCCGCCAGTCCACACCGAGCGCGTCCGCCAGCGCCTGCTTCAACACGTCGTCGCTGTTGCTGCTGACGAAGCTGTCGCGGGCGCCCGCGTTGATGAACGAGACCTGGAGCGTGCTGCCGTCGAACCCGGCCACCTGCCCGTTCTGGCTCAGCAGGATCCAGGTGAACCGGCGGCGGTTCTTCACCGCCTCCAGGATCTGCGGCCAGAGCTGCCGCACCTGGCCCGCCCCCTGCTGCGCGGCCACCGACGGCTGGCCGGCCGCGGGCGGCTGCTGCACCACCGGCGGGGCCGGCTGGACGGCCTGGGGGGCCGGCGTGGGTGCGGGCGCCGGCGCCGGAGCACCTCCGCCGGCCGGGAAGCTGCGCGGGATCGGCCACGCACCGGGCGCGGGCTGAGCCTGCGTCACCTCGCCCTGCGGAGCGGCCTGCTGAGGCGCCGTCGGCTGCTGCTCCTGCACCGGAGCCGACTGCACCGGCTGCGGCGGCGCCACCGGCATCTCCACCGGGGCCGGCTGCACGGGCTGCGGCACCGGCGGCATCTGCTGCATCCCCTGGCCGGCCTGCACCGGACCGGCGAAGCCACCCGCCGCCGCGCGCCGCTCCAGCTTGTCCAGCCGGGCCTGGAGCGACAGCTCGTCCCCGTACGCACCGGGCAGCATCACCCGGGCGCAGATCAGCTCCAGCTGCAGCCGGGGCGCCGAGTTGCCCCGCATCTCGGTCAGCCCCGTGTTGACGATGTCCGCCGCCCGGCTGAGGTCGGCCGGGCCGAAGCGGTCGGCCTGGGCCTGCATGATCGCGATCCGGTCGGCCGGCGCGTCGATCAGGCCCTTCTCCCCCGCGTCCGGCACGGTGGCCAGGATCACCAGGTCGCGCAGCCGCTCCAGCAGGTCCGTGACGAAGCGGCGCGGGTCGTTCCCGCCCTCGACCACCCGGTCGATCACCTGGAACACCGTCGCCCCGTCGTGCGCGGCGAAGGCGTCCACCACCTCGTCCAGCAGCGCCGAGTCCGTGTACCCGAGCAGCGCGGTGGCCATCTGGTACGTCACGCCGCCCTCGGTGGCGCCCGCCAGCAGCTGGTCCATCACCGACATCGAGTCACGGACCGAGCCCGCGCCGGCCCGCACCACCAGCGGGAACACCGGGTCCTCGACCTGGATGCCCTCCCGGCCGCAGACCACCGTCAGGTAGTCCCGCAGCGTGCCGGGCGGCACCAGCCGGAAGGGGTAGTGGTGCGTCCGGGACCGGATGGTCCCGATCACCTTCTCCGGCTCGGTGGTGGCGAAGATGAACTTGAGGTGCTCCGGCGGCTCCTCCACCACCTTGAGCAGCGCGTTGAACCCGGCCGAGGTCACCATGTGCGCCTCGTCCAGGATGAAGATCTTGTACCGGCTGTGCACCGGCGCGAAGAACGCCCGCTCACGCAGCTCGCGCGCGTCGTCCACACCACCGTGCGAGGCCGCGTCGATCTCGATCACGTCGATCGAGCCCGGCCCGCCGGTCGCCAGGTCCCGGCAGGACTGGCACTCGCCGCAGGGCGTCGGGGTCGGGCCCTGCTCGCAGTTGAGGCAGCGGGCCAGGATGCGGGCGCTCGTCGTCTTGCCACAGCCTCGCGGCCCGCTGAACAGGTACGCGTGGTTGACCCTATTGTTGCGCAGGGCCTGCTGGAGCGGAGCGGTCACGTGCTCCTGCCCGATGACCTCGGCGAAAGTCTCGGGACGGTAGCGGCGGTACAGGGCTAGGGACACACCCCGACGATATCGGGCCAGACGGACAGCCGGGCCGCTCCCGAAAACGCAAGGACCCCTCGTGCACCCGCCAGAGCCCTCCTACCCTTGCTGCCTTCCGGCCCTGGGGGAGTTCAGAGAGATGACGCCACACGAGGGGCTGGTCCCCACAGTAGCGGATCCCGGACCCCAGCCGCACCACCCCACCCGCCCACCCATCCCCAGGCACCCACCCCCGACCACCTGCAGATGGTTGGTCGCGAGCACCCCCGAACATGTACTAAGCTCTCCCACGGAGGATTCGCCTAGAGGCCTAGGGCGCACGCTTGGAAAGCGTGTTGGGATAAAACCCTCACGAGTTCGAATCTCGTATCCTCCGCCTCCGCCCGCAAGGGCAGACGAGGGCCCCGACCGCTCAGCGGTCGGGGCCCTCGTCGTTGCGTGGTTGCAGTTTTGGTTGCAGTAGCTCCAGATCGTCTGCGGCGGACACAACCCGAGGCACCGACAGACCTGGGTTCCAAGAGAGCTTGCCCGACACTCTGCCGCCGTGCCGCTCCCAGACGCGCAGCGCGGACTGCCGCCCTACGAAGCCGCGCCGCCCGAGGCCTGCAGCCGCTGACCAAGCCATTGCGGCTGCGGACTACGACGTTTCCGGGTCAGCGAGCCGCCGCCCCTCGTAGCCTGACCCGGTGACCGCCGTCTCGACTTCCGCACGAGTACAGCAGCGGGTTCAGGCCCGCATCCAGACAGCCGCCAGAGCGCGCCTGCGCAGTAGAATCTCGCAGCGTCTAGAAGAGGACCCAACCGAGCAAGCGCTCCTCTCAGTGCCGGATGGTCAGCGACCTCTGATGGCGAAACAGCTCAAAGGGGCACTGGTCCGCCTGCACACCGCCGAGCTGTACGCGGAACGGCAGACGAAGCGACGTGCCATCCAGACCCTCGCAGCTGTCGCGCTCCTCTTCCTCCCTGCTCTCCTCCACGGCGCCTCGGCCGCTCTCTCCTCATGGCGTGTCGTGGGCGGCTTCATCGCCGGCGTGTGGGCCACCGGAGTGCCACGCAGCCAGCAGCCCGCCGACTTGCTGACCGGCCCGTCGAACGACCAACGGGCGGCACCCGCCAGGGCCAGCGGTCGGCCGGTCAGTGAGCGGATCACCAGCCCAACCGGGCACCGACAACCAGGCGCGGATCGTTCACGGGACCGTACACGCACCCCTCCCGCGAAGGGCCCGGCGAAAGCCGTTCACACCGTCCACGCGGAGCAAAGAAACCGCAGGTAGAGCGATCACGGAGGCGTACACGCCGTCCACGCGACCCAGCGTTCACGCGCGAGCCCCCCTTTAGAAGGGGGCTCGCGTGTACGCCCCACGGTGAACGCCCCGTCTTCGAGGAGACTCCAAGCCACTGCCCGCTGTGACCAGATGGACCCAGCAACAAGAGATCACCGTGATCCGAATCCTGATCAGACCACCGGAAGCCGGAGCAAGTTGTGGGGTAAGGACTCCTTACCCCGGCCCCGCTCCTGGCGGAGCAAGGTGTCGCATTGGACGGTCCTATGGCCCGCCGCCGCACTTGCCCTCGCCCAGGGGTGCGAGAGCAAGTCCAGAACCAGCGGCAGCGGGGGGCATGGAGCCACTGATGCTCGCGATCTGACAATTACGGTCTGCCGTCAGTCATTGGCTACGGGCGCGAAGTAGTCGCGGAGCATGACGGTGGTCCACTCGGCCTGGTGCTGCTCTCCGCGAGGTCCCATCTCACCGAACCACGGCTTCACGTCCAGGACCGGCGTGCCGTCGACAGCGTCGAGGTCCTCGACGTGGAGGTCCAGGCCATCGACCTTGATCAGGCGGCAGCGGGAGACCCCGAGCCAGTTCAGGCGCCGCATGTTGCGGTGCCCGAAGATCCCGACCTCCGGCCACTCTGGGTTGTCCCGAGGCCGGCGGGCTCCGAGGTTCAGGTCGGTCGGGTCGGTTAGGTGGAAACGGAAGACGATCTCCAGGTGCGAGAAGTCCTCAAGCCCCTTGGTCGCATCGGCAGTGAAGCGGGATCCGTCCAGCCGGATGATCGCCCGGGTGCCGCCCCAGAAGTCGTCTGTTGGTTCGATCCGCCCGCCGACCACGTGGCCGAGGGCCTCGACCTCGAACGTCTCACGGTCTGCCATCAGTGACTCCTCATCAGGCTGTTTCGGACAGGTACGCGGCAGCACGCGCATCGATCTCGCTGATCGCCGCGGTACCGCGCCGCCGGTAGGGGGAGAGCAGGGTACGCATGTCGGCGGCGGCCTGGCGGGTGCGGCCGGACCGCACGCCGTCCATGGCGTCGAGCGCCTGCGACCAAGTGCCGCAGGCCCGGTCGATGTTGTTCATCTGTGCGTACACGGAGCCGAGATATCCCAGCGTCACCGCGTGGGTGCGGGTGAACTTCGTTGCTTTGCGGGTGCGGACGCTGTGGTGGAACTCGCGCACCGAGCCGTCAAGGTCTCCTATGTCGCGCAGGGCGCAGGCTGTCTCGTGGGCCAGGCTCGCCTCACCGAAGAAAAACACCCGGTCCGGCTCAGCAATGTCGTCGCTCGCGGCGGACAGGTCGTCTTCGGCTCGCAGCAGTGCCTTGACGGCGGCGTTCTTGCGGCCAGCGGAGGCCAGGCTCCGGGCGTGGACGACGCCGAGGAGAGCCCGCTCACGTGGGGAGGCAAGTGCGTACCGGTCGCCGTCGACGGAGGCTGCGGCGAGGTTGAGAGCCTGCTGGTGGTGGCCGAGGTCGATGGCCTGGTGCGCCATCGCCCGCAGTACGTGAGCGGCCATCGGCGGATCGCCGGCCTCGGCCGCGAGTTTCACCGCCTCGGCGAAGTACCGCTGCGCTGTCGCGTGCTGGCCACCATCGAACGCCATCCAACCCGCCAGGTAGGCGAGTTCGCTGGCTGCGGAGAACAGATCACGGCGAACACGCTCGTCCGTGAACTTCCCCCGCAGGTAAGCGGTGACGTCGGTCGCCAGGTACTGCACCACGGACGTCCAGGCGTGACCACCGCCCCGCCGCTGATCGACCTGCGAGAACAGGGTGGTCATGTCGCGGACGGCTGCCAGGTCGCCAGGGCCAACCCGCCGCGTTGCGGCAGAGCTGCGCGCACTGCCCCGCTCGGCCATGCGCTGCCACCAGTCTTCGCCGGGCAGGGAGAGTGCGGCCACCGAGTAGACCGCCACCCCCAGGGCCCGCCTGCGTTCCACGTCCACGTCGGCTCTCCCGAGTTCGGCCAGCGCGCTCAGCGTATCGGCGTCCCAGTCGGGTTTTTGGGGTGCGGGCGCGATCAGGCCGATCTGCTCCAGCGTCACGACCCGTCCGCCGAGCGCGCGGCCCAACGCCTCGGCCAGGAAAGCACCGACGTTCCCAGCCGGCTGACCACCGTTCTTCCAGTGCGTGATGCTCGACTTGTTGGTCTCCAAGAGCTCGTCATGCTCGGCAGCCACCCGCCTGACCAGGCGCGCGATCGCATCGCCGGAGAGTTTCGTCTCGTCGATGACCTTCCGCAGCCGCTCGTTCGGTTCCCTCGTCGACGCCAAAGCGCACCTCCCTGACGGGCCGTTAAACCGCTTAAACCGCATAGCGTGCCCAACACCGTACTCCCAGTAGCGATTAGGCGGTTCACTAAATGCATGCCGCTCGCCGGGTGGGCCGATTCGGGTCCTGGACCCCTGCGGAGCTGCGGCCTGCGGTGGCTCCAGCCATGCATTCGGCATCGAGAGAGCCGCCCCGCCAACTCGCGACCCCGGAGACGCTGATGACGACTGCCGACCGCACATCGCACCCGTGGAGCCTCAACGGCATCTCCACGCTCGTGGACCCCAACCGGCCGATCCCGCGCCGCCCCACGACTCCGACGCGGGAGAGCGCCGCCGCGACCAGCAACCGCATGCTGCTGGACGATCACCGCAGCAAGGACGGGCTGTGCGTCCGGTGCGAGAGCCTCTGGCTCTGCGACCTGACCAGGAGCATCCGCTTCGGGAGCGCCGCGTGAACAGCGCCGAGATCCGAATCCAGGCCGGCGACCGAACCGTCATCTTCGTCCCGAACCGGGAACGCGCCCGCCGACGCGCCCTGGTCCTGCGTCAGCTCGCTGCCGGTCGTCGCCGCCGCAAGCGCCACCGGGAGTCGGCGGCGTGAGCACCGAGAACTCCGCGGGCTTCAAGCTCCCCGAGGAGCGCCACCAGGGCTTGCACATCCGGACGTTCAAGATCGCGAAGGACGGCACTCGGTACGACGATTCCGGCGTCATCACCGTGGAATCGGAACCCGGCGCCCACGCCTACCACCCATCGGCCATCTGGCCCGCCTGTCGCTGCCCTCAGCACCGCGACAGCTGACCCGCGCGTCGCCACAGCACGCCCATCCCACGTGTGAGAGGAAGAGCCTCCCTTGTCCCTCGAACAGCTCTCAGGAAAGACCGTCCTGGTCACTGGTGCCGGTGGCCTCATCGGCAGCCGCATCACGTCCCAGCTCCGCCGGCTCGGCGCCCGCCCCATCTCGGTATGCAAGCTCGACGCCTACCCGCACGAGGTGTACCGCGAGCGGTTCGGCATCGACGCCTCCGCCCCGGACTTCATCGTCGGCGACATCGCCGAGCCGGACGTGATGCGCAAGGTGATCTCCGGCTGCGACTACGTGATCCACGCCGCCGCCCTGGCCGACGTGGCAGCCTGCACCCGCCGACCGCTGGACGCCATCGAGACCAACATCACCGGCACCCAGCGCGTCCTGGACGCCATCGCCGCCTCGGACCGGGTGCGCAGGATGGTGTTCGTCTCATCCGCCAGCGTCTACGGCAATGGCAGCCCACAGTTCGTGGAGGGCGCGGCGGTCCAGCCGGTGTCGGTGTACGGAAACAGCAAGGCGTGGGGCGAGTACCAGACCGCCGCCGTGCTCGGCGGCGCCGGCATCTCCTACGCCGTGGTGCGGTACTTCTCGGTCTACGGCGAACCGCAGGTCGTCAAGGAGCGGAGCCACTCCTGGGTGGTCGCCTGGTTCGCCATGCGGGCCGCGCTCGGCCTGCCTCTCCACCTCAACGGCGGCGGCCACCAGATCCGCGACATGGTCCACGTGGACGACATCGCCACCGGCACGCTCTTGGCGCTGGTCGCACCCCGCGCGCACAGCGAGACCGTCAACATCGGCACCGGAAGCGGTACTTCGATCCGGCAGATCGCCGAACTCGTCCGCAGCCACTTCCCGGACGTGCCGCTGGTCGAGACGCCCATGCCGCCCGGCGATCCCGAGGGCGGTTACGCCTCCGTCCAGCGGATGGAGGACCTGCTGGGCTGGCGACCGGCCATTACGGTGGCGGAGGGAGTCGCCCGCTACGTGGCCTGGCTGAAGGCCACCCCGGAGGCCGTCCCTGACTGGATGCGCCAAGCGGCAGCGGCCTAGATGATCGGCGGTCGGCCCAGCCGGGTCATGGTCCACACCGTGCGCCAACGCATCGGCTTGCGCCGGCCGCACGGTGTGCGCCAGCCCTCGCCGAACCCCGCGAACCACGCCTTCAGCCCGGCCGCATCACGCGTACGAGCTAGCGTCAGCGCCACCCACACCGCGAGGTAGACCGGCACCAGCAGGGCTGGGAGGTGTCGCCGTGCCAAGTAGACCCGGTTGCGGGCGTTCGTCCGATAGAAGAACGAGTGCCGGGCCGGGCTGGTGCGCGGGTGCTGCAGCAGCAGCTCCGGGGCGTACAGGATGCGCCAACCGGCATCAAGCGCACGCCAGGCCATGTCGGTCTCCTCGTGGGAGAAGAAGAAGGCGTCGGGCCAGTCGCCTACCTGCTCCAACATCTTCGAGGACATGGCGTGGCCGCCGCCGAGGAAGGCGGTCACCTCTCCACCGCGCATCGGATCACCGGCCCTAAGCCGGGGGACGTGGCGCCGCTGGGTGAATCCGGTCTCGTCCGCGACGCGGAAACTCACGATGCCCAGCTGCGGGTCGGCCTCGTACAGGGCGACGATCCGGGCGAGGACATCGTCGGCGACCAGCAGGCCATCGTCGTCCAGGTCCACCGCCACGTCCACGTCCCGCAGGTGCTCCAGCGCGACGTTCCGCCCGCCAGTCACCCCGAGGTTGTCCGCCAGCTCCACGCCCTCAACCCATGACGGCAGTTCCGGCAACGCACACCCGTTGCCGATCACCACGACCTTCGCGGCCTTGACCGTCTGCATCTCCACCGAGGCCAGCAGCTCGGCCAGCTCCTTCGGCCGCCTGCCCATGGTCAGGATCGCCACACCCAGCTTGACGCTCACCGAACCTCTTCCCTTCGAGGAACCAGAGATGACCTCACGAACGCCGGATCACAGCACCGCGTCGCTCAGAGAACTCGCCGAGAACCGGAGCCTTCCAGCCCATCAGGTCATGGACCAGGACACACTCGCTTGGATCGCCAGAAACCAGCCCGAAGCCTCGGCAGCGCCGCCCACCCTGCCACATCCGCCGCTCATGCTGGTACCGGACGTCACCTGGTTCGCGCCCCAGCTCGTCGACTCCATCCACGGCATCCGGCACAACGCCCGCGTCTCCCTACTCGCCGGTCTGCTCGCCCAGGAGTACGGACTCGACCGCAACCACACCGCCGCCCTGTGCGCCGCCGCAGCGGTCCACGACTGCCGGCGGCGCGACGACCGCGACGATCCCGGGCACGGCCGACGAGCAGCGTCCTGGTTCACCCGCAACCAGCACGCCGTGACCACGAGTCTCGGCCGCGAACTGCCGCCGCACCTGGCCGAAGAGGCAACCGCAGCGATCGGCCTCCACGACCTCCCGTACGCGAGCTTCACGCCGCAGCAGAACCTCGCCTACCAACGGGCGCCCCACCTGATCGACCTACTCAAGGCAGCCGACTGCCTGGACCGCTACCGGCTTCCCCTCGCCCGTTGGTGGCCGGACCCCTCCCACCTGCGCATCGTCATCCCCGCATGGCTCCACCCCGTCGCCTTCGACCTGGTTCTCCGAAGCGAACAGGCAAGGCTCAACGGCGCGACAAACCACGGGGCACTCATCCACGCCAGCCAGATCCTCACCCCCCAGCAGTAGGAGGTCGTCCATGCACAGCGAGTGGGACAACGCCCACACCGACCACACCAGCAGCACCACGCGACCCGGCCCGTCCGGCCTCGCCGAGACCGACGCCGACTGGCGCCATCACCTCGCACACGAAACGCCCAACGGCTGGCTGCTCAGCGGCAACGCCATGACCAAGACGCTGGCCTCGGGACGCCCCATCCACCTGATGCACACCACTGTGGCCCTGGACGCGATCCGCGCCAGCGGACACCTCTATGCCTCCACCGGTTGCCTGATCGCGGCCCTCTACTGCGCGCCCCTCACCCCCGAGCCCGCCGGCCTGCGCCCGCACAACCTGGGGACCTACCTGCTGGAGACCAAGACGCACACCCGCACCCTGGTCTTCGAGATCACCCCCGACGCCCCCGTGCCGCCCAAAGGCATCGACTACCTCCGGCTCGGCGCCATCCACCTGCGCACCTTCCTCACACACCGCAGCTTCCTCACCGAGCCCGAAGACACCCAGCTCCGCCGAGCCGTACTGAACCGGCTGCGCGCGGCTGCCCCTTTCCTCGACACACTCCTCGCCAACGCCGCCGGGACGCCGACACCGGACGCCAAGTTCATCGACCAGCTCTCCGCCACCGTGCCGGCCTTCCCGTTCCTCGGATACCTCTACTTCGAGGTGCTCTCTGAATACCTGATGCTCAACTCCACAACCGCCGAGACCAAGGCGTACGCCCAGCTCGGAGAGATGAACAACCGCCTCTACAAGCGGCTGGCCCTCTCCGCGGTCCAAGGCATGGACCAGCTCTTTGACCTGTCCCGCTTCAACCCGGGACATAAACGCCTCCTCCAACTCGTCGGGCAGATCGATGCCGGCCTGGCGTCCGAAGTGGCCCGCTTCACCAGGCAGCGCTTGTCACACTTGTTCGCGACCGTGGCGCTCGCGCCCGCCCAGGACGTAGCATCCTTCACCTTCCACGACTTGGACTTCGACGCCCTCGCCGCAACCGCGCCGTGCCTGCTGGGCCAGCTCATCTTCCGCGAGATGCGGATCATCGACCGGTACCCGCAGCTCTACCTCGCCTTCGAGCATACGAAGGCTTTTGAGGCGTGGGCCTACTGGAACACCGAGGGCATCCCGACCCCCTTCAACGGCACAATCCCGAAGGGCGAGATCGGCATCAACACGGCTTACCCGCGAGCCAGCCACACGGTATGGACGGCAGAGACCTGCGAACGCGGCCTGCTGCACCCGATCGAGCAGCTCGACGCCATCCTCCTCCCCCGCCTCGCTGAGCTATCCATGACGGCAATGCGCAGGGACCAGACGGGGAAGGCCGCCGGACACCTGCGGCAGACCTCGACGCACTGATCCCAGCCACAGCGACGTCTCAAAGCTTGTCCCAGGCTCGCAAGCACCCGCTGACCTGGAACGAACTCACGCTCACCACGAACTTAAATGCAGGTCGGCGCTGCACTGGCAGGCCACCGGGCGGGAGCTGGAGCTTGAACTCCGATTTGTTCGGCGCGACCGTCGTGGAGATGACCAGTCTCTGGCCAGACCGACCTTCTCCAGCAAGCCCTTGCCCCGGAACTGGCAGCCACGGCGGGGAGTTCACCCGGGAACGTACATGTCAGGTCAGGAGCCAGCACATCAGGCCGGACAGTCTTGAAAAAGGCCCGCTTGTGGGCTCTTGAGTGGTTCCATTGTTGCCTGATGGTGTGGACCGGGGCCGGGTCCGCTGTTCGGCAGCAGCCAGAGCGCCTTCGTGCATGCTGCCCGGTCCGCCTCGGCAACGCTCGGGGCGGGAGCAGCCAGGACTTCTCACCCCGATCGCAGGTAAGGCGCGAGCCTTCGGGGAGTGGAGCGGGAACGATGGCATCAGTAGAACAGCAAGTGAAGAGCGCCGACAGCGTGATCTGCCAAAACCTTGCCAACCCGGTAGGCGACCGGGGCTTCCTCTCGCAGAACGTGCTGGGGCAGCTCCGGAACCTCGTCGAGGGGCTTGCTGTCTGGGCGCACCTCGGCGATCGCTCGACTGAGTTTCACTACAACCAAGTCGGGCCGGCCTTGGATGCTGTCAGAGCGCTCGCCAAGTTCAGGCTCCTGAGCAGATTCCATGGATTGCTCCAGGCCAGCGTCTCGCACTACACGCTGGATCGCGATCCGTCTGAGCGGTTGATGCTGAAGTACTACGAGTACCTGCTCCGCACACGCGACCTGGCACAGGATCTCCTCGGAATCAAAATCCTGCACAACATCGAACAGTTTCCAATCGATCTCGACCCCTCATTGCATGAGTACTACGAGAGGATTGCCGCCCGCATCCAGCAGCAAAGGACGGTAACGTCCTCAAGCGCACGTCGCGAGCGGTACTACATTCACAGTTCGCGCCCCTTCTTCGTCTCCGGCCGCATCTACTACGAAGTGACGTTCTATCTCGCCCACAATCGGACGAGTAAGTTCGATCGCATCATTGGGTTCACCGACATCGACGTCACCGACAAATATGCGGCTAGTCTGGAGCTGGCCAGCGACACGATCGAGGTCCTCGGACAGACGATGCCGATCACGCTGATCCGCTCATGGGAGGTGTCAATCCGGCCGTGTGAGTTCGACAATTTCGCTCGCCTCTTCGACGCCTCTCACGGAAAGGTCAGGGCGTCGAATTCCGAGTACCGAAACCTGATGCGGTACCTCACGACAACACGATCAAGTCTGCTTGATCTCATGGATATGACCGACGCAGCATACGGCTCGTTCCGCTCCTGGGCGCTAGCCGGAGCCCAACGAGATGCGGTTATCTTCCCCATTCTTGACCGCGCACGATCACTCATTCGCAACGACCAGCCAGGTTCTCGTCTGTTGCGGTACCTCATGCTGCGGATGAACAATCGTGTCATCAAGGCACAGTTCGATGCTGGCCGGTGTTCTGCACTCTCCGGGCTGCGCGTTTCCTGGAGTTGCAAGCCCTTCGACACGATGCCGTTCTGCACATCACCGCGCGGACACAACCCGCGCTTTGGGGACCTTGCCGAGAGTCTGGACGCGAGGACCCGACCTCACGAGCTGCTGGCCAGACGAGTCCGGAGCAATGTCGAGCAGCGCGGTGTGATCTATACGCCGGCGGCCGAGCTGGAGGACCTCGGTGACGTCGATGATCTGATCGCGCGCCACAATCGGATGCTGCCACCCACTGAACGGCACAAGCCGCGGAAGCTGGCTCATGAAAATGGGCACGTTTTCATCGTCGGATACGAGGACGACACGGTCTCGATCATCAACGAGCTCCGAAAGATCTCTGCCAGTGGCGTCTCTCAACACAGCAGCGATGTACAGGCATGGATTGATGCGAACCCAGGTGCCATCGATGACCCTTTGAAGGTCAAGGCACTGACGGAATTGTTCGAGCACTCGAAGATCGCCCTCGTCTACGGCGCAGCCGGTACTGGAAAGTCAACGATGGTGAATCACATTGCAAACTACTTCAGTGGCGCACGGAAGCTATTCTTGGCACACACTAATCCGGCCGTCGACAATCTGAAGAGGCGAGTACAAGCGCCGAACGTCGAGTTCAGCACGATCAGCAAGCACGTGCGCAAAGGTACGCCGCTCGGCGCAAAGTACGACGTATTGGTGATCGATGAGTGCAGCACTGTAAGCAACGCAAGCCTGCTCGATGTGCTTGAGAAGACCTCCTTCGATCTGCTCGTACTCGTTGGCGATGTCTACCAGATCGAGTCAATCGAGTTTGGCAACTGGTTCAGCATCATCCGGTCGTACATCCCGAGCGAGTCAGTCTTCGAACTTACAGAGCCATTCAGGACGACGGATCAGAGCCTTCTCGCACTATGGGACAGGGTGCGGAACCTGGACGACCGCATCGAAGAGTCACTCTCCAAGAATGGCTACTCTACGGTTCTGGGAGACTCGCTGTTTCAGCATCGAAGCGACGATGAGATCGTGCTCTGCCTGAACTACGACGGCCTGTACGGCATCAACAACGTCAACCGGTTCCTACAGGCGAGCAACCCGAATCCAGCTGTGGCGTGGAGCGAGTCTACGTACAAGGTCGGCGATCCCGTACTCTTCAACGAGTCCGATCGGTTCAGCCCGGTCATCTTTAATAACTTGAAGGGCAGGATCGTCAAGATCATTCGCACGCCCGGCCGTATCACTTTCGATGTGAATCTCGAACGGGATTTCACTGAAGCCGATGCAATTTTCTCAGGTCTGCGCTGGGCAGGAGACTCGACGGTCCAGTTCGATGTCTTCGAACGTGGCGACAGTGACGATGACGATGACTCGGTCATTACCATGGTGCCGTTTCAGATCGCTTACGCCGTATCGATCCACAAAGCACAGGGCGTTGAGTATAAGTCAGTCAAGGTTGTTATCACGGACGCCAACGAGGAAAGCATCTCCCACAGCATCTTCTATACCGCGATCACCCGCGCTCGGGAGCGTCTTGAAGTGTTCTGGACTCCAGAGACACAGCATCGAATCCTGAGTCGTCTCGCAGTGCGCGAGAACACGAAAGACGAGCATCTGATGAAGATCCGCCGAGGTTTGGCCCCTGTTGAGAAGCGACCGAAGCGCAGTAAGACGCGCCAGCTACCATAGACACGAGGTTGGAAGCAGAGGCCAACAGTCGATTGCTGGCCTCATCTTCGATGCGCTCGGTCGGATCGCAGCAATCAAGGTCACGATAGGCGGGCACTGAACCGCACTGAGCGAAGCCGTCGCCCACGACCAGCGGCGATCGACGCTGGCTTGGTTGCAGTTCTGGTTGCATTCACCCTCGTCCATCGCCGTTCGGAAGTCAGCCGGCAGGCTGCTCCGCCCCAAGTCAGGACCTCTCCGACCGTCCTCGGACAGCCGGACGAACAGTTGGAAAGCGTGTTGGGATAAAACCCTCACGAGTTCGAATCTCGTATCCTCCGCCTTCACGAAGGCCCCGGACCGCTCAGCGGCCCGGGGCCTTCGTCGTTGTGTGGTCCCAGTTCTGATCCCAGTTGGAGATCTGGGCCTCAGGCAGCGTCTTCGCCGGGCTTTCCTGAGCCGGGTTCGGCCCCGCCCCAGCGCAGGACGGTTGAGGCGGTGTGCCGGCATCATGCAGACCGCTGCCACCGATACCGGCCTCGCGCAGGCAGGAGAACCGGCACGGCCCGCGAGGCAGCTCTCAACCGCGGAGTTCGATGAGGTGGCCGATACGGGCCCGTAGCGGGCCTTCCAGCTCGGTTGTGGTCGCCGCGTTCGATGCCTTGGAGCAGCTCGGTGGCGACCACGAGTTCGGCGAAGCGCCCGGCCGGGGTATCGAGGATGTGGCCGAGGCGGTGCCGGATCTCGGCTGCGGTCTCGGGGACGAGCAGGGTGTAGGCGTGCAGGACGGCGGCGTCGTAGCCGGCCGGTGCCACGCCCCAGCCCTCCCAGTGCCGAGGTAGCGCGGCATCGCCCGGTCGAGGTACTCCTGCCGCACCGCGACCCGATCGGTCGGCACCGTCGCCACAACGGTAAGAGTGGTGTCCAGGGACTCCCACCAGGTGTCACCGACGGCCGGGACCTCGCGCAACAGCGGCCCGTCGCCGGTGATGGTCGGGTCGGTGATCCGGTCGTACAGCTCGGCGAGGTAGCCGTTACCGCCCTCGGTCCAGGTGTGCCACGCCCGGAAGTGCGGGCGGGGGACCGCAGGAGGCATGGAGCGTTCGGCCTCCTGCGGTCCGTCCCAGATCTTCCCGCCGGCCTTCTCCGCCGGAGCGCACACCAGACGCAGCCAGGCGTTGCCGCTCACGCTGGTGACCGGGCGGCCGAGGGTACGGCCGCGCCAGCCCCATGCCTCCCGGTCCCCGTCCAGTGCCACGGCGAGGGCCGAAGCGGCGGCGTGGTGGGCTTCGCGCATCCGCGCGGCGGTGTCGATCTCAGGTTCCGAGTACATCCGTGACCTTCCGGAGCAAGTCCTGCGACAGGGGCGCGCGGCCGACGGCATCGGCGGCGCGGCTCCAGTGTTGCGGGTTGCCGGTCGAGAGCAGGACACGCGAGATCCCGGGTGCGGAGGCGACCACGGACAGGGCCGCCTCGGCCGGAGTGCTGCCGGGGGCGATGAGCTCGGCGAGTTCGGGCCCGACCATGTCGGGGATCTCCCCGCCGTGCAGCGGGGCCGACGCGAACACCACCAGGCCCGCGCTCGCGGCTTCCACCAGGACGCCCAGGCCGTCGAGGGCCAGCCCGACGGGCGCCAAATGGACGACGGACACCGAAAGTTAGACCGAGCGCAGGTGATGGTTCTCGATCCGGTTGTGGGGCCCCAGCCAACACCCACGCCGCCCGTCACCAACACAAATGCCCCGGGCGGGACGTGCCAGCCCGCGAACCACGCATCCTGGATCATCCCGGAGTCGCACCAACGGACATGCGCCTTCGACCCGCTTCTCCCCCGCTGGTAGACGTTCGCCACCTGCAGCATCCGGGTGCCCGTCGACCGGTGGACCTCGTGCTCACGCACCAGCCATGCCCGCTGGGCAGCCAGCGCCTCCTGACGACGTCGATCACGCACCCGCGAGACCAGACCACGAGGACCAGCACGCCGGCGCCCAAGAGAATCGCAGGAAGGCACGGGGCCATGTTCGTCATGACCCCATCAGTACGTGAATAACCCCTGCATGTGCCACCTAACCCCACGTCACCTCGGCCACCGTCGCCAATCACCTGCACCTCAAACGGCTCGTCTCGTAACTGCTGAAGTTCTACGCCGCCGCACCAGATGCCTTCTCTTGGACACGCGTTCACGTGACCTGATGTTCGGTAACCACTCCATGGGCACGGCAAGTCGGGACTACCTCAGGGGAATGGCATCCGACAAGATTAGCCATGTCGCCGGGAACGCCACCAGCGACATGCGGGGAATTCAGCAATGGAGGGTTGGGCAGGTGACCAGCACCGGGGCAGAGCATCTCATTTCAGTTCAGCAGTATCTCCGAGAATTGGCGATGTTCCTGTGCGAGCACGACGGACGGGAGGCGAGCCTCATCTGGCCGGAGGTCGAACATCCGGCCATCGAGAACCCGGCCGCCTGGGGGGATGCGTGGAGCCCCGTCGCAGCGAGTCTCAGTCAAGCCCTGGGACGGCCAGTCTCCCTGCGGCAGTATTCCCGGACCGCCGCCCATCCCCGCTTGGCGCACACCTTCCAGGGTCTGTTGATCCAGCAGGTCGAGGGCGCCTCCACCTGGCGCGTGCGGTCACCAAGCCAGCCTGATCTCAGATCCTTCAGGGTGCGCAAAGGGGAGGTCTTCTACGTTCCGGCCGGGGTCGCGTACGAAACCATTCCCAGCCCGATGTCGAATTTCGCAGTTTTTACCGTCGGCACCGCCGGGCATTAGCCTCTCGCAACATCAATGGCGACGGCATGTCGAATTCAAGGCATCGTTCGCCAAGTTCTGCACGCAATCATATCGCCCATCCGGGCCACTCGAGCGTCGAATTTAAACACTAGGAGTAATGTCGTGAAGAAGTCCTATCGTCTCGCCCTCGCCGGGATTCCCGCTCTCATGGCGGGGCTGCTGGTCTCCACTCCCGCTCATGCGGAGGTGTCCAGCACGCCAGACCAGATCCGCCTGGATTCCGGCGCGAACATGTGCATCGACGTACAGAGCGGTGGAACGGCCAACGGCACTCCCATCCAACTGTGGGACTGCAACGGCAGCGGCGCGCAGAAGTGGCAGGTTGTCTACACCAGTGGGGGCGTCGGCGGGCGCGGTGCCTTCTACCGCAATCCGCAGAGCGGCAAGTGCATCGATGTCCCTTCGGGCAGCAGCACCCCTGGCACCAAGTTGCAGCTGTGGGATTGCAACTGGAGTGGCGCCCAGCAGTGGAAGTACGAAATGTACGGCGACCGAAGCATCACGAACAAGGCGTCCGGTCTGCGCATTGATGTCACTGACGCCAGGTTCGAGAACGGCACCCGGCTCCAGGTCATGAACGGGCCGGGTTGGGGCAGCTCGCAGCGCTGGTACTGGGACAACAACATCGGCGGAGACATGCTGTGGTGCGACCCGTCCGGTGGGTGGGCCGTTATTCAGAAGCCCTGCTTGGACCCCCGCTGACCGGATCGCCAGGGCGCCGCGAACAGTCTGTTCGCATCGAGTGGCAGGGGCTCCTGCCAGGGACCTTCCGAACGACGGTGGCCTGCCCCCAGCTATGGGTGGGGGCGCTGGCCGCCTCGACGTCCGCGCCCCGTCACGAGTCGAGCAGGCCACGCTGGCTCGCGGCGGCACCTGCCTGAAACCGGCTCTCCGCCCCGAGTTGCTCCATGATGTCGGCGATGTGCCGTCGGGCGGTGCGCAGTGACATGCCCAGACGGCGGGCGATCGTTTCGTCCTTGAGGCCGCTGGCGAGCAGTCGGATGATGGTCGGGTCGAGCTCGCCGGCCACCTGTCCCGCGCCCTGGACGGGGGCTTCGGCGAACGGCTCGGCGTGTGTCCACGCCTGCTCGAAGATGTCGCACAGGTAGCCGACGGTGGACGGGTCTCGCAAGACGACCGCTCCATACGACGTGCCGTCAGCGGGAATGAATGCGATCTCGCGGTCGAAGGCGATGAGGCGCCCGAACAGCTCGTGCGCGGTGCGGTATTCGGCACCCAGCGGGGAGGCAGCTGCCACGTATGCCTGGCTTGGCCGGTTGAAGCGGGCGGTGTGGTGGTACAGCGTCCGCATCCGCACGCCCCGTCCCAGGATGGCCCGGTCACGGGACAGCGCCTCCTCCAAAGCCTCCGGCACCCGGTTCCCCCCAGGTTGGCAGGTGAGCATCTCCTCTCGGCATCGCGCGGACGCCGAGTTCAGGGCCGCCCGTACCTCGGGCAAGGTGTCGAGAAGCTCCAGTCCACCGCCGGACTGCCGGGCCTGCAGCTGGTAGGTGTCAGCAAAACGGCCCATCGCCGCCCGGGCCTGTGCGATGCGGTCCTGCTCCGCCCGTACATGGGCTTCGGCCGGAGCGACCAACTGATTGGCGGCGACCTCCGGCGAGACCGCGTATGCGGCCGAACCATCGCGGTGCACCAGCATCGCCGCGGTCAGTCGATCCACCGCTTCCGCGGCTGCCTCCAGGGTGATTCCCAGCGCGGCTGAGATCGGCAATGGGTCTGCAGCCCGGTGCTTCAGCACCCATCCGTATACGGCCGTGTCATGGGGTCCCTGATCAAAGCCAGATCGATCTGTCCAGATATGAGGGTCATTGATCATACTTGCGTCTAGCTCTCTTTGCTGCCAAGCCCACTGCTGAGGCCAACGATCTCTTCTAGTGAGTATGGAACGAGGGCACAGTGGTTCCACAAGCAACCGCCGGCTACCTCCAAACAGCGTCGGCCCTACGAACTCTTGCTGAGGAACCCGTGAAGCGACTCGTTCTCTCCATTGCCGCAACCGCAGCCGCCGCTCTCCTGGTTCTGGCCACGCCCGCAAGCGCAAGCGCCTGGACCTGGAAGCCCCCGTGCAAGGGCAGCGGCGGATCCGTCGTCATGTCAGTCGGCAACCAGCAGCAGGCAGCCGCGACCACGACAGCGGACGACGAACTCCCCCAGGGCACCTGCGACAGCGCCTGGGGTGGCTGACACCCTCTCGTCAGCCACCCGTCCTGTCGTAGAGCACGCGCTCCGGAGTCCCGCTATGCCAGTGAACACCCCACACCCCGCACTGACCGTTCGCGAACGTGAAGTGCTAACCCACCTCGTCCGCGGGGGCACGTGCCCCAGCATCGCCCGCACCATGAACCTCAGCCCACATACGGTGGACACCTACCTGCGACGCCTGCGGCACAAGACCGGCACAACGAATCGCACACAACTGGTCGTCCTCGCCTGCACCCTCGGCTACGCCCAGTAGAGACCGTCATCGGTATGACATCGATGACGGGGCCTTCCACCAGGCCCTGCAGACTGGACTGGCCAGCCGAGCGGCAGTGAGCGTCCGTTGGCCCCTGATCGAGACGCTCGAACGGACGCCTTCCAAGGCAGAGATCTCGGCAGCCAACAGGGCCGCGCGAGGAATCGCTGAAGATGGGGATGCGGTCCTCCCCTCGCTGCTTCCCGAGCGGGCCGACACCGACACGTACGTGCCCGCCACCCGCAGGGCCGCAAGGCATGCGTCGTACTACCTGACCGTGGATGAAGCGCTCGTCAAGGCTCTGCCCTGCCGCATCGAGCTTGCCGCCGAGAAGCGGGACACACTCATGGACGAGGGCCTGCATGCCACCCAGAAGATGGTCGAAAACGACCCAGTCCTGCCGAGGTTCCCGCCCGACTGGAAGACCGAACCTCACGCTGAGGAGCGGGCTTCCCTCATCGTGAGAGTGGCAGGGGTCTGCCCCAAAGACATCGCAAGTAGGGTTCGTCGGAGCCGGTGAGCGGGGCCATCTGGTCTCAGTTTTGGTCTCATTCACCCTCGTCCGGCCAGGTTCAGCCGCCACAGGGCAGTTCACTTCGCCGCAGGTCAGGACAGGGGCGAACCCCGGCGGACACCGTTCGAGAGAATTGGAAAGCGTGTTGGGATAAAACCCTCACGAGTTCGAATCTCGTATCCTCCGCCTTCACGAGGGCCCCGACTGCACTGCAGTCGGGGCCCTCGTCGTGTACCCGGAGGAGGCGGCGCACGAAGACGGTCTCCGCTGTCGTGCCAGATCCGGACCGGACCGAGAGTAGCCTGGGTGTTACCGAAGGCACTTCGCATGCTGGCACCGGACACTGGCGTCGTCTCCGGCGAACGGCTACCCCAGGCCCGGCTCTGGCCGGGCCCGGAGACAGGCCTTTGATCATGACTACGATCCTCGATCGTGCGATGACACCGACCGAACCCAGCTTCCCCTTGCGGCTCTCCATGGCGCCCGGCGGCGTGCGCGCCGGGCGCCTGGACGGAGCATGGTGGCCCCGGTCGCGTGACCTTCTTCTCGAGCTCCCCGCCCTGGCCGCCGAGATCGACGAGCGGTGGGGCCGGGTCACCAGGATCACCGTGAACCCCGCGCAGTGGCCGGTCGTCCCACGGCGGATCCCGGTCGCGGGCCACACCGTCCACGTGGGTTGGTTCACCACCGAACAGGACGAGCACATGATCATGGTCTGCTCGTACGCCCCGCGGCGACTGAACCTGCTGGTCGTCCCGCCGGCGACCGATGCCGTCGATGCCGCCCGGCTGATGGCCGCGGCCGCCGATCCTGCCAGCACCAGGACCGCGAGCGAGCTGCTCGCCACCGAGACGGACGGCGGTGCGGCGGAGCCGGAGTTCCGCTCCGACTTCCTGCCGTCGGCCGTCGCACCCTCCGAGGGTGTCGGTGAGGCCGACCTGCGAGCGGATCTCGCCCGGAGCCGGGCCGCTTCGTGGCCGGCGTCCGCCTAGTCAGCCGGCGGGGGGCCGACGGGCCGCGGCCGGGTGGGTCACTCGCGTGACCACTCGGTCTCGGCCTGGGGCTCGCCGACTGTGTCGGCCCCTTCCCAGAGACGAATCCTGACGGCCCGGGGGCCAGGAGCCGGGTGGGAGAGCGTACGCACGAAGACGTCGCGCAGGTGGTTCGCCGCCCGCTGCGGCGGCCCGTCGTACTCCAGAGGATTCGCCATCGGGGCACCGTCCCGCCGGGACCAGTCGCCGTCGTCGTCCTGGATCTCCAGAATCCACCGGTAGTGCTGCATCGTGGCCTCCTGTGACAACGATCCCGCCCGGAACACGACGGTATGAGACGAACCGCCCGAGGGCGACCGGGTAGTACCGAGCCCACCCAGACTGCGCGCACCCGGACCGGACCTGTCCACTCACGGTCTCGGTGTCACGATGGAACCACAGGCAGAAGAGGTTGTCGGTATTCGAAGCAGATGACATCCGGGACTGGCGCGGCCACCACGTGGTCGACGTCAACGGCCGCAAGATCGGCACGCTGGAGTCCGTGTACGTGGACACCGCGACGGATCAGCCCTTCTTCCCCACGGTGACGGTCGGTTTGCCCACCCGCCACCGGCTGGTGTTCGTCCCCCTCACGGGTGCGACGGTCGGCCCCGGCTACCTGAAGGTCCGCTGGCCCAGGGGCCAGGTGAGACAGGGCCCGACGATCGGCACCGACGCGCGCCGGGCGCCGACGGGAAACGTCGCCTGGCCCGCCGCTGGGAGTCCTGGTCCCGCAGGCCACCGAGGAGGCCGACGATGGCACTGGTGCTGTTCCTCATCAGCGTGGCGATCGTGCTCGGGCTGATCGGGATCGCCGTCAGTACCCGGAGCCACTCCGCAGATAGGCGCCCACGACCTGAAGCCACGCCGCCGGGCTGAAGCACGCCTCGACACGGTGCGGCGTGTCCTCGAAGACCCGCAGGATGCGCAGCGCACCGCTCGGGTGCAGGTCGTACTCGAAGGTGACGCCGTCCGAGCCGTCCTCGTACTGGAGGTCCAACGGCCCCTTCGACGGCTCTGCGGGAGGCCGGGCCTCGGCCGAGAGTTTCACATAGACGGACATCTTCCCGTATCGCCTTTCCTGTCGGCCCGGAGTGGCCGGCTCACGGGCCCGTCCCTCAGGACGCTTCGGCCGGGGGGCCGGAGCTGGCGCCGGTCGCGATGAGGATCTGCCGGGCCGAGTCACTGCCACCGGCCCGGGCCGCGCGTGCCATGGAGGCCAGGGCCGCCTCCCGACTCGCATGCGGGGGGACGACGAGCAGGCTGAAGTGGTCCCGGTCACCCCGGGTGATGATCACGGTGTCGTCGCCGACCAGGTAGCGGTCGACGTGAACCGACTGGCCGTCGATCATCAGGCTTGCTGGGACGTCGTCCCAGGCGCCCGCGTCCAGACCGACGCTCGCGATGGGACCGAGGTGTTCGGTCAACGCGCGGACCAGGTCGGGAAGTTCGGTGCTGATGTCCCGTGACCGCGGCCACCACGCACCGTCGAGCACACCTTCGCGTGACCGGGTGGTCTCCAGGCGCAACGCGACCGTCCCCGGCTTCGCGGCCTGCCGGAACCGCTCTGGCAGAGATCCGTACCGGGAAGCAGCGGCTTCGTCCGACATGGCTCGCCACCTGTCCGCCCTGAGAGACCGGGCACGCCGGGTGCGGGCCGGGCCTCGCAGCATGCGACACCTCGAACCGCTCCGGTATCCCACCGTACTCCGCCCGCACCTGGCCGAGCCGGTCGGTCGCGAGAGCCGCGGCGGGGTGCTGCTCTCAGCGCCACTCGATCAGGAACAGGGTGGCATCGTCACTCGTGTGCCCGCCCCGCTTCTCCTTCAGCACCTGGGAGAGTGCCCGCACCACGGCCCGCACCCCCTCCTGCGAACGCTCGACGCGGTTGACCCAGTCGATGAGCTGTTCCTCCCCGAACTGTTCCCCGCTGACCTCACGCTCCTCGACCAGGCCGTCGGTGAAGCACAGGACACGGTCACCGTGCCGCAGCACCCGCTCGCTGATCACCGGCTCCTCGCCGCCGAACCCGACCGGCAGAGTGGTGACGCTCTCCAGCCGCTCGACGACGACGTGGTCGCGGATCAGCAGCGGCTGTGGATGGCCGGCGTTGACCCACTGCAGGTGGCCGCTGACAGTGTTCAGGCGCATCATCTGCGCGGTGACGAAGTGGTCCGGCCCGAACTGCTCTGCGATGGCCCGGTCCATGAACGCGTAGATCTCGGCCAGTCCGATGTCGGCGCGTCTGGCGTGCCGGTACGCGCCGATGGCCACGGTCGCCATGGCCGCGGCATCCAGCCCGTGGCCCATGGCATCGATCGTGGCCACGTGCAGGAGGTCGTCGTTCAGCGCGTAGTCGAAGCTGTCTCCGGCCACCTGGTAGGCGGGCTCGAGGATGCCGGCGACCGCGACCCGGGGGACGGTCATCGAGAGTGGCGGCAGCAGTGACCACTGGATCTCCGCGGCGACGCTCATCGGCTCCAGACGCCTGGCCTGGAAGATCCGGTCGGTGTAGCCGCTCTTGGTGACCAGCAGGTCCGCGACCAGGCCGGCGAACCGGCGAAGCAACCGCCGGTCGTCGTCATCGACGGTGTCCAGTGTGAGGGCGAGCACCCCGACCTCGTCGCCGCCGTCCAACAACGGCAGGTACACCCGCACCCCAACGGCCTGCGGCACCTCGACGGGCACGGCACGCAGAAAGGCCCTACCTGCGGGAGACCCGTCGATCGGGACCGGTTCCCCGGCAGCCGGCCCCAGGCCGGGCAGCGGCACCAGCGCCAGCTGGCCGTAGTCCTGTAGCAGGAGCACCGGGTCGCGACCGCCGAACCCGATCACCGCGTCGGCGACCAACGGTCCGATCAGATGAGGCGGCAACTCGTGGGCCTGATCGAGCAGTGCGCCCAACAGCCGTTCGCCGAACCGCTCCGACCGGTCCGGTCGCCGCTCACCATCTCTGCTCACCGCCACCTCCCCGTTGCGCGATCTGCACCGACTTGATCAATGCCGACTCCGGTTCACCCGTGCCGCTCCCTCCATTACGCCCGACAGCGGCCCGTTACGCCCCCAGCCACGCTCCTTCCCCCGCGCCGACATTGGCGAGATCCCAGGCCCCGACCCGTTTGGCGTATCCCGTGGCGCCGCACGGCACAGCCGGTCCTGGTCTCAGTTCTGGTCTCATTCATCCCCGTACAGCCGCTTTCAACCGCCGCTCAGCCAGACACTTCGCCGCAGGTCAGAACCGGTACGGACCCCGGCGGACGGCGTTCGGGAGAATTGGAAAGCGTGTTGGGACAAAACCCTCACGAGTTCGAATCTCGTACCCTCCGCCGGCCGAAGGCCCGGACCGCATCAGCGGTCCGGGCCTTCGTCGTTCCCCGGTCACGAGAAGGACCACCCCCAGCGTGGACGATGGCGAGCATGGTGACTTGTATGGCTTCCAAGAAGGTCACCGTCACTCTTCCTGAAGACCTGCTGGACGAGATCCGCGCCGACAGTGCCGAACGCGGCCTCTCCGCGTACGTTGCCGACGCCCTCCGGGCCAAGCGCGACCGCGACCGCCTGCAGGAGCTGGTCGTAGGGCTGGAGGAGGAACACGGGCCGGTCCGTAGTGACGAACGGGCCGCCGCCTATGCAGAGCTGGACGACCTGGATGCGGAACACGATCGGCGTCGGCCGTCCCGCGGCAAGAGCAGTGGGACGGCCGCGTGAAGAAGCGCGCCGAGGAAGTCCGGCGGTTGCGCGCCTTCGTGCTGGACAGCGAGGCCCTGTCGCTCGCGGTCCGCGGTGATCGCATGATGATCGCCGGGCACGACCTTGCCGCCCGCGGCGAGGCGGAGATCGTCACGTCGCCCATGGCCCTGGTCGAGGCGTACGACGCGCGGACCACGAAACAGCGCTGGGACTGGGTGCTGTCACGGGTGAACGTCGCCGAACCGGGCAAGGACGGCCCTAGGGATTCGACAACGCGGGCCTAGTCGGCCAGCA
Organism: Kitasatospora sp. NPDC088742; assembly: GCF_055584905.1. Classification (NCBI taxonomy): domain Bacteria; kingdom Bacillati; phylum Actinomycetota; class Actinomycetes; order Kitasatosporales; family Streptomycetaceae; genus Kitasatospora; species Kitasatospora sp. NPDC088742. Next base: position 44,194 of record NZ_JBVJLD010000037.1, read on the forward strand.
GGGTGCGGACGGCGGCCGCCTCCGGGGAGCCGAGCTGGTCGAAGAGGGCGAGGGCCGTGCGGAGGTGGGGGGCCGAGGGTAGGGACTGGCCCAGGACGGTGTGGGCGAGGGCCTGGGCGTAGGGCTTGTCGAGGTCGGTGGCGATGGCGAGGGCCTGTTCGGCGAGTTGGGTGGCCTCGGGGTGGTGGGCCTGGTCGAGGTGGCACTCGGCGAGCCGGGCCAGTGTGAGGCCTTCCCAGTCGCGGTGCCGGTGGGATCTGAAGTGGCCCAGTGCCTCGGTGAGTTGGGCGGCGGCCCGCTCGGGGTGCCCGGTGCGGTGCAGGACGCAGCCGTACTGGTAGAGCACCCGGGCGACGCCGGAGCTGTTCGCCACCTCCCGGGCGGCCAGCAGCGCGCCCTCTGCCGCGGCCAACGCCTGCTCCGGGCTGCCGAGTGCGACGTGCACCCGGGAGATCGTGGAGAGCACCCGCCCGGCGCTGCCACGGTCACCGAACAGCTCGGCCAACTCCTTGGCGGTCAGGAGGAGTTCGAGCGCCCGCTCGGGCCGCGCGGTGGAGAGGTGCAGCACGCCGAGCGCGTTCGCCGTCAGGTGCCGCGCGACGTGGTCGCCGGCCTGTTCGGCCAGCGCCAGGCTGCGGGTGAGCTGCTGCTCGGCGAGCCCGTACGTGTTGGTCAGGTAGTGCAGGACCCCGGCCAGGTAGCGGGCCCGGGCCTCCGCGCCCGGGCTGCCCTGTTCCCGGGCGGTGTCCGTCGCGAGGGAGATCAGCCGCTGGAACTCCCCTCGGTGGGCCGGTCCTTCGGCCAGGCCGAACCAGAGCAGCAGCAGGTCGACGGCGGGCCGCGCCGCTCCGGGCAGTTCCCGCAGGGCGTGTTCGACGGTGGCGGCGAGCAGGGTGTGCCGGTCACGCAGCCACTGCCGGGCGGCGCCCTCGTCGGCGTGTGTGACGCCCGGGGCGTCGGTCGGGTACAGGCTGCGGTGCAGCGCGTGGTCGGGCTCGATCAGGTGCGAGGCGTTCGCGGTGCCGGCCAGCAGATGGTCCAACAGCCTTCGCACGGCGTCCTGTTGGTCGGCCACCGAATCGGTGCGCTCGCGCAGTCGCTGGGCGTACAGCCGGAGCAGGTCGTGGTAGCGGTAGCTGTCGGCGCGGTACGGGTCCAGCAGGCCGGCGTCCACCAGGGTCTCGGCGAGTTGCTCGGCGCCGTCCCGGTCGGTGCCGAGCAGCGCGGCGGCCGCGTCCACCGGCAGGTCGGGCAGGTCGCCGAAGGCCAACAGCCGGAAGGCGCGGGCGGGTTCGGGCTGGAGGGCGGAGTAGCCGAGGTGCAGGGTGGCCTCGACGGCCAGGTCGCCGACCCGTAGTTCGTCCAGCCGTCGGTGCTGGTCGCGCAGCCGGGCCAGCAGGTCGGCCAGCGGCCGCCCGGGCCGGCCGGCCAGCCGCCGGGCGGCGATCCGGACGGCGAGCGGCAACCGGCCGCAGACGGCGACCAGTTCGCGGGCGGCCTCCGGTTCGGCGGCCACCCGCTGGGGGCCGATCACGGCGGTGAGCAGGGAGAGCGCCTCCGCCTCGGTCAGCACGTCCAGCTCGAACTGCCGGGCGCCGGGCAGCAGGATGGTCCGGGCCCGGCTGGTGACCAGCACGGCACAGCCGCCGCCCCCGGGCAGCAACGGGCGGATCTGAGCGGTGTCCTGGGCGTTGTCGAGCACCACCAGGACCCGCCGCTCGGCCAGCAGCGAGCGGTAGTGCGCGGCCCGCTGCTCCAGGTCCTCGGGCACGGCGCTGCCGGGCAGCCCGAGGGTCTGCAGGAACCGGGCGAGCACCGCGCCGGGTTCGGCGGGCGCGGGGCCGGCGCCACGCAGGTCGACGTAGAGCTGCCCGTCCGGGAACTCGGCCCGGACCAGGTGGGCGACGTGCACGGCCAGCGCGGTCTTGCCCACTCCGCCGGGGCCGGAGACGGTGCACACCGCGAGTGCGCCGCCGGGGCCGGGCCGCAGCCCGGCCGCGAGCTGCTCCACGGAGTCCGCCCGTCCGGTGAAGTCGGCCACGTCAGCGGTGAGTTGACGCGGCGTACGGTCGGCGGGCCGGGCCACGGCCGGCGGGGGCGGAGCACCGAGGCCCGGGTCGGCGGCCAGGATGCGGGCCTGCAGCTCGGACAGCGCGGCGCCCGGTTCGACGCCGAGCTCCGCGTTGAGCAGCCGCCGGGTCTCGGCGTAGACGCCGAGCGCCTCGGCCTGCCGCCCGCCGCGGTAGAGCGCCAGCATCAGCTGGGCACGCGGGCGTTCGCGCAGCGGGTGCTGGGCGGTGAGGGTCTGCAGTTCGGCCAGCGCCTCGGTGGACCGCCCGGTCTCCAGCAGACAGTCCAGCAGGTCCTCCTGCGCGCCCAGCCGAAGCTCCGTCAGCCGGTCGCGCTGCCGCTCGGCGTACGGTCCGGGCAGACCGGCCAACGGCGTGCCGGTCCAGTGCGCGAGCGCGGCGGCGAGGCGGGTGCGGGTCGCCTCCCGGTCGCCGTCCGCGTCGGCCCGCGCGGCCGCGGCCAGGTCCTCCTCGAAGCGGTACGCGTCGATCTGGGAGGGCGCGATCCGCAGCGCGTACCCGTCGGCGACCGACACCAGTACGGTGCCCGCGCCCCGGGCCGGCCGGTCCGGTTCCAGCACGGTGCGCAGACGCCAGGCGTACTGGCGGAGCATCCCGACCGCGCGCTGCGGAGGGTCCTCGCCCCAGATCGCCCCGGCCAGTTCACCGCTGCCGACCGGCCGACCGGGCCGCAGCAGCAGTACGGCGAGCAGGGCGCGCTGCTGGGGCGGGCCGAGGTCCAGTTCGCGGCCGTCGAGCCGGCCGTACAGCGGGCCGAGCACCTGGAAGTCGAGCCGGTCTCCGGACAGGTCTCCGGGCAGGTCTCCGGACAGGTCGAAGTCGGTCATGTGGTTCCCCCGTGTTCACTACACCGCTTCCGGTCCCCGATTCCGGTGCGGTCCGCCCCAGCCGTCCCAGCCACCCCAGCTGGTCCGGCATTCGGCGTTGATCGTTTGTTGATTCACGCTCCGCACAATGAGCCGTCATCCGATGCCCGCCAGAGAGGCCAGCGCCGTGAGCGAGTCCGAGAAGAGCCACCCGAAGCCCGCCGAGCAGGAGAAGGACCAGCCGCGGTTCCGGTACGAGGTGCGTCCGCTGCACACCATCATCGCAGAGGAGGAGAAGCACCCCAAGAGCTGATCCCGCTCCGCCCGCAAGAGACCGGCCGTGCCCTGTGCGCGGCCGGTCTTTCGTGTTCCCGGGCCGTTGAACCGGCGTCAAGAACCTGTGTACGCCATGGAGAACGCGCGTAGATCGACCGCGGTGAGACTCCGTCATGTCAGACGGCAAGCACGCACGAAAGGCACCGAACCCATGACAGTGCTCCCGCAGAACGGCCAGGTCTACGTCCTCAAGTCCGCCAGCGGCACGGCGGCGGACGTCAGTTCCTCCAGCACCGCGCCCTGCACCCGGGTCCAGGCCTGGCAGCCGAACGGCACCAAGGCCCAGAGCTGGGTCTTCTGGGCCAAGGAGAACGGCACCTGGCTGCTGGAGACCGGCCTCACCCAGGGCACCCACGGCCCCGGCCAGGCCATGGTGATGGACTACGACTTCAACGCCTTCAACACCCACCTCTACAAGGAGCACGGCCAGGACAACCAGCGCTGGTACGTCGAGGACGCCGGCGACGGCTGGGTCCGGCTGCGCACCGCCCGGAGCGACGGCGGCTACCTGACGGCGGACCAGGTGGGCAGCGCGCTCGGGGTCTGGGCGCTGGACCAGGGCGGAAGCGGGCAGCGCTGGCAGCTGGTGCCGGTCGGCGGAGCGGGCAGCCCGGGCGGCTCGGGCGGCGGCCAGAACCAGCAGCCGCAGCCTCAGCCGCAGCAGCCGTCGGGTGGTGGCGGTGGCGGCGACGAGGGCCGGGTGATCGCCCTGGTCAACGCCTACCGCGCCCGCCGCGGCCTCGGCCCGGTCCAGTACGACGGCCGGCTCACCCCGGCGGCGACGGCCAGCAGCCAGGAGCAGGCCCGGCGGGGGCAGCAGGGCCACTGGGTCAACCTCGGCGACGCGTTCACCCGGGCCGGCTACCGCTGGGGCGGCCTCGGCGAGGTGGCCGGTGGCGCGCCCGGCCAGTGGAACACCCCGGACTCGATGGTCCAGGGCTGGATCGACCACCCGCCGCACGAGGAGATCCTGCGCGGCGACTTCCGCAACGCCGGCGCCTCCCGCACCGTCGGCGGCAACGGCATCTCCTACTGGTCGATGGTCTTCGCCCGCCCGCTCTGACCCGCCGCCAGTACACAACATCGTTACGCAACAAGGGATTTGCTCATGGGAACCGCCGACGCGATGATCGCGGCCGCCACCGCCGACCTGGGCTACCAGGAGGGCGCGGGCAACGACAGCAAGCACGGGGCCTGGTACGGCCTCAACCACAACCCCTGGTGCGACATGGCAGTGTCGTACTGGGCCGACCGGAGCGGCAACGCCGAGGCCGTCGGCCACTTCGCCTACTGCCCGGACCACGTGGGGTTCTTCCAGGACCGGGGCCAGTGGGTGGACGCCGACTCCGCCGCCCGGCGCGGTGACGTCGTCTTCTACGACTGGGACGAGGACGGCGTGGCCGACCACGTCGGCCTGGTCGTCGAGGACAGCGCACCCGGCCACCAGCTGACCACCATCGAGGGCAACACCAGCCCCGGGAACGGCGGTTCGCAGAGCAACGGGGACGGCTGCTACCGCCGCAACCGCCCCCGGGGCAGCGTGCTCGGCTTCGGCCGGCCGCCGTACGGCTCCGCTTCCGCGTCCGCCGCCCCGACCACCGACGGCTACCCGGGAACGCTGATCCGCAACGGCTCCAACGGCGGCCCGGTGGTCGCCGTCCAGCAGGCGCTGATCCGCCAGGGCTACGGCGGTCTGCTCGAACCCTGGGGCGCCGACGGGGACTTCGGGGACGCCACCGAGCAAGGGGTCTGCTCCTTCCAGGAGGACCGCTCGATCGAGGTGGACGGCGTGGTCGGACCGGTCACCTGGGGCCACCTGATGGCGTGACACCTGACGGTGCATCCGGACGGCCGAATGGGAAATCCGAGTGCGAATGATCTGTTGACGATCCTGCCGGACCAGGGCAAGACTGTGCGGCGGCCCCGCGCCGTGCGAGGTCGAGGTATGTCCCCACTTGCCAGGAGGACCGCATGGAAGCTCTGACCGTACAGACCCTGCCGGCCGACACCATGCTCGGCGACGCCGAGTTCGACCTCGTGATCGGCGAGTTGGAGCAGGACGCGCCCAAGGGCCAGCTGCAGAACCACAGCTGCATCCGGGTCTACTGCTCCTTCTAGAAGGTGGCGGGGGGACTTTTGCGGAAGTAAAGATTCCCCCCCCTGAACGGAATCGGGTGTCACCGAACTCGGTGGCACCCGACTCCTGTCGTGGGAATTCCGTCGGCGGGGCACATCGACGGAGACGGCCGTGACCATCCGGTGAGGGGCTGAATGGAACTGCGCGACCTCGGAGACGCCACCCGCGCGTCCGAACTCCCCCTCACGACACGGAGGTTGCTGACCGCGCTGGCCGAAGGCCGGGCCGGCCGGGCGTTCCCGCCCGTGGTCGTTGCCGGGCCGGACGGCACGCTCGCCGTCGAGCGTCCGCTGGGTGGTCCGTCCGATGCGCGGGCGCTGGCGCACGCGCTGTCCGACCCCCGGTTCGCGCCTCTGCACGAGGTGCTGCGACGGATCGACGCCTGGTCGGCGTCGGCGCCGGCCTCGGCCGGGGCCCGGCAGGTCGAGCCGCGGCTACTGCGGCCGGAGAACGCCGAGCTCTTCGGACCGCTGCTCACCGAGGCGCTGGAAGCCTGCGTGGCCGGTCCGGCCGAGCGGGCCGCGGGCTTCGCCGCCGAACGGGTCGGGCAGTACCTGGGGTTCCTGACACTGTTCCTCGAACGGCTGGCCCGCGACCAGCCCGCCGACCGTCGGGTCACCGGCCTGTGGGCGAACGGCGCGGAGACGCACAACGGCGGGCAGCGGGTGCTGCGGGTCGAGTTCGCCGACGGCGGCCGGCTCGCGTACAAGCCGCGACCTGCCACCGGCGAGCTGCTGTTCCTGGCCACCGAGGGCTCGGTGTTCGCCCTGCTCAACCAACTGCCGCCGGTGGCAGGGGAGATCAGGCTGCCGACGATGGACGTGCGGCCGGGCAACGGGCCGGGCAGCGGGCCGGGCAGCGGGCCGGGCAGCGGGCCGGGCAGCGGGCCGGGCAGCGGGCCGGGCCGGCCGTGCTACTCCTGGCAGGAGTGGATCGAGCCGCCGCAGAGCTGGGGCGTGCTGCGGACCGAGGGCCCGCTGAGGCTGCGCGGCGCCGTCCTGGAGCCCGGAGTGGCGGGCCGCTACTGGCACCGCGCCGGTTCGCTGTCCGCCGCCGCGTTCGCCTTCGGGATCACCGACCTGATCGACGGCAACGTGCTGATCGGGCAGCGCCCGGAGGAGGGCGAGCCGCTCCCCTACCCGGTCGACCTGGAGGCCTGCTTCGGCTCCGTGGACCGCCTGTTCGAGACCGGGCTGATGGCCGACCCGTCACTCGCCGCCCACCACCACGCCGGGCTGGAGAACGTCCCGCGCTGGTGCGAGCTGGACGGCCCCGCGACCTGCTGGCACCCGCAGCCGGACGGCTCGCTGCGGCTGGAGCGCCGGTCCCGTTCCCTGACCAGGACCGAGACCCGCACGGTGGTCGGCGACACCGAGGGCCGGGTGGGCTACGGCCCGTACCTGCCGTCGCTGCTGCGCGGCATGTTCGACGCCTGGACGCTGATGTGCCGCAACCGGGCCCGGATCGCCGAGTTCCTCGCGGAGCGGGTGGCCGGGCACGTGGTCCGGGTGATCGCCCGGCCGACGGCCGAGTACCCGGACGGTGGCGAACTCCCGTTCACCGAGGCCGAGTCGGCGCAGCTCGCCCGGGGCGACGTGCCGTACTTCTTCCGGGCCGCCGACGGCGGACCGCTGCTGACGGTGCGGATGCCGCCCGGCCACGAGCTGCTCGCGGATCCGGCCGAGGCCCCCGCGTGGGGCGAGGACCGGCCCTGGCCGCCGGTCGGCGCCGTCCGCGAGGGCGGCAAGCTCGACCTCGCCGGGCTCGGCATCGCGCTGCGCGACGCGGTCGAGTACGCGCACGAGACCCCGCCGGGGCCGGGCGAGTTGCACGACCCCGCACTCGGGGTGTGGCTCACCCGGCGCGGGCCGCGCGAGGGCGAGGTCTCCTTCGACTGGCCGCAGACGGGCCGCCGCATCACCTACTCCTGGGACGAGGCCAAGCTGCGGCTGCGGATCGACCCGCTGACCGAGGCGGCCGGACCGGTCGGACCTGTCGAACCAGTCCAACCAGCAGCGCGGGACGCGGCGGCCGGGCCGGCGGCCCGGACGGGTGCCGAGCTCCGCGATCGGCTGCTGCGCTTCGGCCGGCTCGACGCCGCGCTACGCGGCCCCTGGGCGGCCGGGGGCTTCACCGACAGCGATCTCGAAGCGCGGCTGGAGCGGCTGACCGACGCCGGGATCGCCTGGCTGCGCGGTGTGGTCGCCGAGCACGGCTGGCCCGGCCACGGCCTGGTCGGCCCGGAGGCCGCCACGGTGGCGGGCGCGCTGCTCCAACACCACGAAGGCGAGCTCGACTTCCGGCGCGAGTGCCTCACCCTGATCGAGGCCGCGGCCGAGGCGGGCGACATGCTCCCGCGCGACGCGGCCTACCTCACCGATTCGCTGCGCCGGGCCGAGGGCCGCCCGCAGCTGTACGGCACGAAGTTCGAGCGGGCCGCCACCGGCGAGCTGCGGCCCTGCCCGATCGAGGACGAGGACCGGGTGGACGAACGGCGCGCCGCCGCCGGACTGCAGCCGCTGGCCGCCTACGCGGCCCAGCTCGCGGAGAAGTACCCGGCACCCGAGCCAGGTGTCAAGAACGAAGAAGGGGTACGGGCGTGACCGCCACCGACTGGACCGAACTCCTCGCCCCGGCCTGGGGCAAGGAGCCCGTACTGCTCACGGCCGCCGCGCCGACGGACCCGGAGCAGCTGCACCGGACGGTCGTCGCCGCCTGCGCCTCGTTCCGGGCCGGCACGGTGTTCCGGACCTTCCCGCAGGTCCGCTTCCACACCGCGCTCGGCTGGCTCGGCGCGCCGGGCCGGCTGCTGCCCGACGCCGAGGACCCGGACCCGGCCGCCTACCGGGCCCGGCTGCGCCGCGAGCCGGCCGGCAGCGGCCCGGACACCGGATTCCTGCTGAGCGTCCGTCAACCCCTGCACATCGACTACGCGTTGTGGTCCTCGGTCCGGGACGGCCTGGAGCGGCTGTGGCACCGGGTCGGCCTGCCCTGCCTGCCGGTCGAGGCCGAGCTGACCGAGGGCGACGGGTACACCCGCGTCCGAGGCTTGGCCGCCCCCTCCGAACACGCCGTGCTGACCTGGGTGTTGGGCGGCACCCTGGAGGCCGAGCTGCACGAGACGGACGGTTCGCCGCGGATGCTGCGGGCCACCGCCGGCGAGCTGCTGTACTGGCCCGAGGGGTCCCGCTGGCGCGAACGCCACCTGGACGGCTGCCTGACGCTGCGGATCTCCGTCCCGCGCGGCCGGCACCTGGTGGCCGGAGCCGTCAAGAACCTGCTGGCGGAGGAGGTCCGGGACCGGCTGGCGTACGACGGCACGGTGCCCTGCCTGCCCTACCCGCCGTCCGACGGCGGGCCGGCCGCCCCGATGCTCGCCATCGGCGCGGCGGCCGGCGCCGCCGCCGGGGGCCCGGAGCTGCCCGCCGCGCTGCGCACCCGGTGGGCGGCCTGGTGTTCCTCCGCCTCACTGGAGCCCGCGCCCGAGCCGCGCGGGGACGTGGCCCTCGCCCCCGGGCAGCAGCTGCGAGTGGTGCGGGAGATCCTCCGGCAGCCGGACGGGCCCGGCCGGCGGATCTGGGCCGTCAACGGGCACACCTTCCCGGTCGGCGGGGCAGCGGGGGAGCTGATCGCCCAACAGCTGCCACTGGGGCGGGAATTGACGGTCGGCGAGCTCTGCCGGGCGGTGGGTGTGGACGAGCAGAACGCCGCCGTGACCGCGCTGGTCCGGAAGCTCTACCGACTGCGCGGAATCGAGTTCACCAAGAACGGGAGGGCGGACGGATGACGACCGCACACGCGAGCGAGCTGGCCGTCGTCCAAGGCCCGCTCGCCTGGGACGAGTTCACCGCTCGCTACTGGGACCGGCGCCCGGTGCTGGTCAAGGCCGTCCGCCCGGCGCCCTACGAGCTGGGCGAGATCTTCGCCACCGCCGCGCTCGCCACCCGGCCGCCGAGCCTGTACCTGATGCCGCCGAACGCCCAGTTCGCCGTCGGCCGCTTCCAGCAGTCCGAACCGGCGAGCTGGCTCCCGCGCGCCGAGGACGGCACCTTCGACGGCTACCGGCGGCGCCTGGACGGCGAGTTGGCCGCCTTCTCGGCGGAGCGCCGGTACGCGCTGACGGTGCACGCCTTCCACGCCTTCCACGCCGGACAGTGGGAGCGCCAGCGGGCCTTCTTCGAACCGCTCTGGGAGCGCACGGGGTTGCCGCTCTCGGGAGCCATCACCACGCTCTTCCACGGCAATTACGAGCACACCCCGGTCGGCGTCCACAAGGACCGCTTCGCGACCTTCATGTTCGCGCTCGAGGGCCGCAAGCGGATGCGGTTCTGGCGCGAGCGCCCGTGGACCGAGCCGGTGACCACCGTGCTCGACTACCAGCCGTACCTGGCAAGCTCGTTCACCGCCGAGCCCGAGCCCGGCGACCTGCTGTACTGGCCGTCCGACTACTACCACGTCGGCGAGAGCGTGGACGGCCGGTCCGCCACCAGCGTCAACGTCGGCGTGCCGCGCGAGGCGCACCGCGCCGTCTACGACGTGGACGACCTGCTGCTCGACCTGACGGCGGACGCGATGGTCGACCCGGACGCCGGCCTGAGGCGGCTGCCCGCCGCCACCGCCCCGCTCTCGGTCCCCGAGCCGCCCGCCGACGGCGCACTGCCCGAGGTGCTCGAACAGACCCTGCGGCTCTTCCAGGAGTACCGCGACCCCGAGCGGATCCAGCACCGGGTCACCGCCGTCTCCCTCCGCAACCTGACCGCGGCCGGCCTGACCCCCGCCCCACCGCCCGACACCCCCCGCCCGCTCCCCGACCACACGGTGCTCCGCGCCCGCACCCGCGTCCTCCACGCCCCGACCGCCGGCTCCCACCTCTGCGCCGCCAACGGCCACGTCACCGCCACCGCCCTGACCCCGCATCACCTCGCCCCACTCCTGCACCACCTGGCCACCACCGAGCTCACCCCACTACCGGTACGCGAACTGCTGGCCCCCCTGCCACCCACCGCCCGGACGGAAGCCCGCCACCTGCTGGAAGCCCTGGAGACCTTCCGCGCCCTGAGCCGGCTCTAGGGTGCCGGCCTTCGTCGTTCAGGTCACCCGGTCTTGAACTCCACCGGGCCGACGCTCATCCGGAAGTTCCCGTTGGAGTACAGCGTCGGACGGGCCTCCCGGTGGTTGCCGCTGTACTTCTCCACGTGGCGGATCTCGACGCCGCCCGGGACCGTGAAGTCGATGAGGGCGATGGCGACCCAGTAGGACAGGTTGCGGTCGTTGTAGAGCGGGACGGTGACGGTGGATCCACGGCCGTCGGTGATGACCGCCCGTGCTCCGTAGGACCGGAAGGAGCCGGTGCCGTTCTCGACCGCGCTGTAGGCGCAGATGAGGACGTAGCCCTGGAGATCCGGCCGCCGGATGGTGACGGTCTCCTTCCCGGGCACGCGGGCGTCCCCGTCGAGGGCCATGTACGGCGGTTCGGTGAGGGAACCGAGCCGGCGGTAGTAGACGACCTGCTCGGACTTGGTCGGCCTGGGGCCCTTGGGGGTGACGAGGCCGCAGGGCACGTGGAGGGCGTAGAGGTCCAGGTCCGCACCGGCCTGACGCCGGCCCGCACTGCCGCCGTCCCACTCCAGGCCGGCGGTGACGACGAGGTCCGGGTCGTCCTTGCGCAGGTTGATGACGGCTTGGCCGCCCTTGACGAGGGCGATCCTGCCGAGGGGTCCGGTGGGTCGGGCGTACGGGTGCGGCACCGCCGGGGCGTGGGACGGAAGCACCGCCGGGGCGGGCGTCGGCGCGGCCGGGGCCGGCGGGACCGCGGGCCCCGGGTCGTCCACGACGATGCCGAAGTCCGCCGCGAGACCCGCCAACCCACTGGACCAGCCCTGCCCGACGGCCCGGACCTTCCACGTCCCCGCCCTCCGGTACAGCTCGACGATGACCGCCACGGTCTCTCCACCGGTCATCGGCGGTGGAACGAATCCGAGGCGCGTAGGCCCGCACTCGATGCCGGCCCTCGGGGTACCGGCCGCGTCGAAGCGGGCGTGGGGGTGATCGACGTCGATGCTCGCCACGACGGCGACGCGTTCCACGGCGGCCGGAACGCGGTCGAGGTCCACCGCGACGGTGAGGCCGGCCACCGTCACGCCGTCCTGCGACGGGTGGTTGTAGAACACCAGGTCGTGGTCGCCCCGCACCTTGCCGTCGGCTCCGAGGAGGACGGCGGAGACGTCGACGGGGATGCCGGCCGCGGTGATGGTGACCCGGCAGTGGGTGCCGGCCAGGGCGGCGTTCGCACCCTTGGGGAGCGTGGTGGTCATCTGGGCCTCCTCCGTGATCCGTCCATGGTGGCGGCGGCGGCCCGGCCCCGCAGGGGAAGTGCCGGGATTCCGACGAAATGCGTAGTGCGCGGCCGCCGCTCGATAGGTAAACCATCGACATATGGCGAAACCGCACCTATGCTCACCCGCATGACCGACCGTCAACTGCAAGAGCCCACCAGAATGGTGCTCACCGCGCTCGCCGATGCCCCGCGGCACGGCTACGCGATCATCCAGGAGGTGCTGGCCATCTCCGCTGGCCGCACCCGGCTCAGCACCGGGACGCTGTACACCGCGCTCGACCGGCTGCTGCAGCAGGGCCTGATCGAGGTGGCGAGCGAGGAGGTGGTCGGCGGGCGGATGCGCCGGACCTTCGCGTTGACCGTGCGGGGGCAGGACGTGCTGGTCGAGGAGACCGGGCGGCTGCGGCAGGCCGTGGCCGAGACGGAGCGGCGCCTCGCGGTGCGGCTGCGGCCGAACGGGGCGGGCGCATGAGCGAGTTCACGTCCCCGCAGGCCGGGCGTCTGCTGATGGGGCTCTACCCCGCCCGCTACCGGGCCGCCCACGGTGAGGACATCGAGGCCGTGTTCGCGGAGACCGCCGAGGGGATGACGCGACGTCAGGTGTTCCGGGAGCGGCGGGACCTGGCCACGCACGCACTGCGGCTGCGGCTGCGGATCGGCCCGACGGACCCCGCCGGGCGGGTGCTGGCGGGGTCGGCGCCCGTCGTGCTCGGCGTCTCCGCCGGGATGATCCTCTCCATGCTGCTCCCCCAACTGCCCAGGATGGTCCAGTGGATCGTCGAACCGGCCCCGTCCCACAGCACCCTCGGCGACGTGTTGGTGGCGGTCACCGTGGTGGCCGTCTCCGCGCCGTGGCTGTCCGCCCTGGTGCTCGCCGTACTGGGCCGGTGGCGGCCGGCCCGGGTCGCCGGTGCGCTCGGCGCCCTGGCGTACACCGGACTGTTGGTCCTGCTGTACGGACCCCTCCGGGTATCCACCGCCGGCGACATCGTGGGCACGGCCCTGGGCGGGCTGGCGGTCCTGCTGGCACCGTCCGGGCTGGTGGACCTGAGCCGCCGCGGCCGGTGGGAGATCACCGGGCTCGCCCTGGGCGTCGGGCTGACCCTGACGGCGGCGGACCGGTTCGGGGCGCTGTCCCCGGACGGTGTCGTGCCCCTGCGGGCCATCGACCTCCAACCGGCCCTGCAGTGCACGGCGGTGGCGGCGCTGCTCGCGCTCCACCTGTCCACCCGGCACCCCGCCCTGCTCCGGTCGGCCGGGATCGCGCTCGGGGTGACGCCTTGGCTCCTGTTCATCCCGTTCACGCTCCTGGACCGCTTCTCGAACCCACACCGCACCCTGTGGCTGACGGCGACCTCCATGGCCCCGTTCGCCCTCGCCCTCGCGATCGCCCTGGTGGCCCGGCTGGTCCACCGCGCCCGCGGCGCGACCGAGCCCACCAACCCGGCCTGATCCACCGTCGTGGGGGGGGGGGGGGGGGGGGGGGGGGGGGGGGGGGGGGCGGGGGGGGGGGGCCCGGGGCGGGGGCGCCCGCGGGCGGGGGCCGGGGGGGCCCCCCCCCCCCGGGGGCCCCCCCCCCCCCCCCCCCCGGCCCTCCCCCCGGGGGGGGGGCCCGGCCCGGGGGGGGGGGCCGGCCCCCCACGACGTTTCAGGGACCCGCCACCATCGGTGCCCGGAGCGGACGGACCGCGAGGCGCAGGAGCGGCAGCGGATTGTCATCGCCCGCGGTGCGGTTGGCGCTCAACTCGCCGCAGCTGAGGCACTGGTGGATGATCAGCCACTCCCCGTCCGGGCGGACGGAGAGGCCCAGGGCCTCCATCCGGCCCCGGCAGGGCGAGGCGCGGTCGCCGGGGATCCGGTGGTCGACGTGGAGGCTGGCCAGGCAGTTGGGGCAGTGGTTGCGGTGGGCGGTGCCGGGGGCGTCGAGGGAGACGTCCAGGCGGCAGGAGACGCACCGGAAGTCGTGCGCCCGGTGGGTGCTGCCGAGGCCGTGCAGGACGTCCTTGTGGCGCTGCGGGCGCGGGGGGCGGTTCCGGCGGCGGTCGGCGTTGCTGCGTCGTGGCATGGCCGTCCCCCTCAGAGCGCGCCGAACGCTTCGAGTGGGAACGGGGGTTGGGCCAGTGGCCGGACCGCCGTCCGCATCAGGATCAGCTGGTTGTCGTCCGGGTGGACCGGGTTGGACGTCAGCTCGTCACAGCGGACGCAGCGGTGGATCACCATCCAGTCGCCGGTCCACAGCACGGCGATGGCGATCGGTGTCATCCGGCCGTGGCAGTCGCTCGGGCCGCTCTCGACCTGGTCGAGGACGTGCCGGGACTGGAGGCAGGACGGGCAGTGGTTCCGCCGTGTGCCGTCGGGCGCGAAGGTGGTGACGGTGAGGCCGCACCAGGCGCAGGCGAAGGTGGCGGTCTTCATGGTGGTGGAGACGGTGTGGTCGGAGTGGGAGTTGGACACCCGGGGTGCTCCTTGCTGAGAAGGCTTCGTTGACAGCAAGAGCAGGCCGAGCGGCCTCGACAGGGAACCCCGTCAGGAGTCGCCGACAGGGCGACGGAGAACGGGAGTTACGCGTTTTTGCGAGGCGCACTCGGCGCGGTCCGGGTCATACACTTCCCTGCCTTCCGGCCACGGTGGCCACTGGACGTCTCCGACGGAGCGGTCACGCTAACAACCACCTCCCGGGCGCCACCACCGATTTATCCGTCAGAGGCCGTGCCGGGCGAGGAAGCCCGTGACCAACTCCCGCCAGGCGTCCGGCTGTTCGGCCATCAGGACGTGCCCGGCCGCCAGCTCCGCGTACTCGGCCCCGGGGATGGCGGCGGCCAGGGCACGGGAGTTGCCGGGGTGGACCAGCAGGTCCTCGGTGGCGTTGACGACCAGGACCGGGACGGCGAGGGAGGCCAGGTCGGTGGTGGTGTCGGCCTCGGCGACCAGGCGGGCCTGGGCGGCGGTGCCGGCCGGGATGCCGGCCGAGACCAGCTCGACCAGGGAGGAAATGTCGTCCGCCGGAACGGAGTTGACGAAGGCGGCGCCGAAGCCGGAGGTGAGCGCGATCCGGGCGAAGGCCTCCCGGTCGTCGCGGGCCAGGGCGTCCTGCCAGACCTGCATGCCGAGGCGAAGCCGGTTGTCGGCCCGGGCGAAGCCGGCCGCGAGCACCAGTGCGCGCACCCGCTCCGGGTGCCGGGCGGCGGCCCGGACGGCGACGGCGGTGCCGAGCGAGTAGCCGATCACGGTGAAGGTCTCCACCCCGGCGTCGACGGCGCTCGCCACCACCGCGTCGGCCAGCCGGTCGAGGTCTAGCGGCCGGTCGTCGGCGGGGTAGGACGGGCCCACCACGGTGTGACGGGCACTCAACTCGGCGGCGAGCGGGCCGAAGTTCTCGGCGACGCCGCCGCCCGCGCCGTGCGCGAGCAGGATGCCGGAACCGGAGCCGGTGACGGTGGTGGACAGGGCGTAGGGGGCCTGAGCGGCCGGAATAGCGGTCATGACGGCCACGCTAGGTACTGACACCAGTGTGAAGGTCAACCCACCCCGGAGAGGCCCGGCATGCAGATCGGCGAACTGTCCCGGCGGACCGGAGTCCCGGCCCGCCTGCTCCGCTACTACGAGGAGCAGGGCCTGCTGCACCCCGCCCGCGATCCGAACGGCTACCGCAGCTACCCCGCCGAGGCCGTCCCCACCGTGCACCGCATCCGCGAGCTGCTGGAAGCGGGCCTGACCACCGAGGCGATCGGCCGCCTGCTGCCCTGCGCCCACGACGAGGGGCCGGGCGTGATGCCGTGCGACCTGTCGCTGTCCGTGCTGGACGAGCGCCTCGGCACGATGGACGAGCAGATCAAGCGGCTCCAGCTGCAGCGCGCGCTGCTCGGCGTCCAGCGCTCCGCCACCGCCGGACGCGATGTCCGGATCTGACGGGGAATCGTCATTGCCGCCATCGGGCGCCGAGCCCAGGATGGAGGCATGTCCACTCCGTCCGCACCGCCCGCCGCGCACCGCGTCGTGATCGCGGTCTTCCCCGACGTCGACCTGCTCGACGTGACCGGCCCGGCCGAGGTGTTCGCGCTCGCCAACCGGGAGACCGGGGGCCGGGCCGGGTACCGGGTCGAGCTGGCCGGGCCCGAGCCGGGTGAGGTGCGGACCTCTGCGGGGGTGCGGCTGGCCACCGACCTGGCGTTCGCCGAGGTCGAGGGCCGGGTGGACACGCTGCTGGTGCCGGGGGCGGTCGAGATGACCGCCGACGGGCCGGTGGCGCTGAACGATCCCCGGGTGGTGGCCTGGGTACGGGAGGCCGCGCCCCGGGCGGGCCGGGTGGCCTCGGTCTGCGTCGGTGCGCACGTGCTGGCCGAGGCCGGGCTGCTGGACGGGCTGACGGCGACCACGCACTGGTCCACCGCCGCCCAACTGGCCGCGGACCACCCGGCGGTGACGGTCGATCCGGACCCGATCTTCGTCCGGACCGACCGCGGCCGGATCTGGACCGGGGCCGGGATCAGCGCCTGCCTGGACCTCACGCTCGCCCTGGTGGCCGAGGATCAGGGCGAGGAGGTCGCGCTCGGGGTGGCCCGGCAGCTGGTGATGTACCTCAAGCGACAGGGCGGCCAGAGCCAGTTCTCGGTGCCGCTCTCCCGCCCGGCCTCGGCCCGCCGGGACATCGACGAGCTGCGCGTCTGGATCGCCGAGCACCTGGACGAGGACTTGTCCGCCGCCGCGTTGGCGGGCCGGATGTGCCTGAGCGAGCGCCACTTCGCCCGGGTCTTCAAGCAGGAGACCGGCACCAGCCCGGCCGACTACGTGCAGGCCGCCCGGGTGGAGGCGGCCCGCCGCCTGCTGGAGGGCACCGACGAACCGCTGGAGCGGCTCGCCGCGGCGGCCGGCTTCGGTTCGGCCGAGAGCCTGCACCGCGCGTTCCGCCGCCAACTGGCCACCACCCCGGCGGGCTACCGCCGCCGCTTCCGGACCGACCAGACCCACCCCTAGACCGACCGCCGACCCACCGCGTCGCCCCGCACCGGGCCCGACGCGCCCCACCCATGCCCGTTTTCTCACGGAAAGTCAGGTATCACCCATGATCATCGCCGACACCACCACCGCCTCCGCCACCCTCCGCGACGTCAGCGGCCTGGACAGCACCCCGCCCCGCCTGAGCGAGTCCGTGCTGGTCCTGATCGACTACCAGAACACCTACCGCTCCGGCGTGATGGCGCTCGACGGCGCCGAGGAGGCCGTCGCGGCCGGCGCCCGCCTGCTGGCCCGGGCCCGCGAACTCGGCACGCCCGTGGTCCACGTGGTCAACGACGGCGGCGAGGGCACCCCGTACGACATCCGGGCCGAGATCGGTGCGATCAGCCCGGAGCTCGCCCCGGTGGCGGGCGAGGCGGTGGTGGTCAAGCAGGTGCCGAACGCCTTCCACGGCACCGAGCTGGAGCAGGTGCTGCGCGGGATCGGCGTCGCCCCGGAGGACGGCAAGGACCTGGTGCTGGCCGGGTTCATGACCCACATGTGCGTCAACTTTACCGCCCAGGGCGCGTTCAACCTCGGCTACCGCCCCACCGTGGTCGCCGAGGCCAGCGCGACCCGGGCGCTGCCCGGCCCGGACGGCTCGGTGGTCCCGGCCGCGGTGCTGCACACCGTCGCGCTGACCACCGTCGCCGACCTGTTCGGCACCGTGGTCGAGACGGTCGACGGCCTGCCCGCCTAGGAGGGCTGCCCGCCCAGGAGGCCTGCCCGCCCGGCCGCGGCGGCCGGTCTACCGTGCGGCCGTGGCAGCCGCGCGGTAGACCGGGTCCTCGGCCAGGTCGGCCAGCAGGGCGTCCAGCTTGGCCCGGTCGACCGAGGGCATCAGGAAGACGTGCACGTAGTCCCGCCGGGAGGACGGGTCACCGGGGACGGTGAGCAGGCTCTCGGAGGAGAGCGACCACTTGGCCACCACCTCCGGTCCCGGCCGCCGGAACCGGACCGTCACCGCGCCCGGCGTGCGCGCCGTCCACAGCTCGGTGCCCAGCTCCCGCTCCAGCTCGCCGAGCCGCTGCTCCAGGTGGACGGCCAGCTCCTGGGACTGCCGTATCCGGTCCACCTGGTCCTGGTAGGAGTGCCGGGAGAGGTGGTCCCAGAGCACCAGCGGGGAGAAGCCGTTGCGGGAGCCGGCGAAGGTGGAGTCGGGCGCGCCGATGTACTCGGGCTGGGTGGGCGGCTCCAGCTGGTACTTGGTGCGGGTCATGAAGACCCCGCAGGGCCACGGCACCCCGGCCCACTTGTGGCCGCTCATCGCGATCGAGGAGACGAGGTCCAGCTCGCCGTGGGCGGCGGTGGGCAGCCGCAGCCCGAAGTCGAACTCCGGCAGGTCCTGCTCGGGCCGCCAGCCGTAGGTCTCCGGGTCAGCCGCCGCCAGCCGCACGAAGGGGGCGTACCCGCCGCCGAGCGCGCCGTCCACGTGGATCCAGAAGCCCCGGCGGACGGAACCGTCCGGCAGGTGACGCTCCATCAGTCCGTGCCGCTCGAAGACCGGAAGCAGGAGTTCACCGGCGGCGCGGACGTCGTCGTGCGCGCCCTTGAAGGTGCTGCCCAGGTTGAAGTTGACGAAGACCGGGTGGCCCTTGGCGGCGAAGAACTCGACCAGCACGGCGAGCGCCCGCGGGTCCATCGCGCCGGGCCCGTCCCAGGAGTGGCCGGAGGGGCCGGCCAGCGAGGGGACCTCGGTGGGCCAGGCGCCGCCGAGCGGGCACTCGTCCGGGTAGAGCTCGGCGCCGACGGTGTGGAAGGTGGAGACGCCGAGCACCCGGACGGCCTTGGCGAAGGAGTAGTGGGTGTCCTCGGAGTAGAACGCGACCGGCTGCGGCGCGCCGGGGACGGTGAGGTAGTCCCGGGCGTTCCAGAGGGCGTACATGTTCCCCTCGGTGGAGCCCATCGAGAGCATGTAGCCCCAGTACGAGTCGGGGTCGGCCGGGTCGTACGGGCGGCCCGCGCGCCAGAGCTTGGCGTAGTAGTCGAGCACGGCGCGCTCGACCACCTTGGTGTTGGGCTTGTAGCCGCCGCTCTGGAACGGGTCGCCGAGGTTGTTGATGTTGCTGAGCATGAACCGGGCCAGGTCGAGCGCGCTGCCGGCCAGCGACTGGGTCGCCTGGTAGCCGACCAGGTGCTGCCGCTTGCGGGTCAGGTAGTCGTCCATCGCGTCGAGCGCCCGCAGCCGCTCCTCGTCGGGCAGCCCGGCGGCCGGGATCTCGAACGCGCGGAGCTCCGGCTCGGGATCGGGGCCGGTCGCGGGGTGCCGGGTGACGGCGGGGCTGCTCATGGAGCCAGGATGAGTTTTCCGATGATCCAACGAAAGCGATCCGAACAATATTCGGAATCACGCCGTGGGAGCTTGCGGATCAGCGGCCGGAGCGGGGAGCCTGGGGGACGTGCCGAATTATCGTCAGCCCGCCCGCGGCCCCGTGGACGAAATCGACCAGGCGATCCTGCGGGTCCTGGTGGAGAATGCCCGGACCCCGAACAACGCCCTCGCCGAGGCCGTCGGGATCGCCCCCTCGACCTGCCTGGCCCGGGTCCGCTCGCTCCGCGAGCGCGGCATCATCAAGGGGTTCCGGACCGAGGTCGACCCGGCCGCGATCGGGCTGCCGCTGCAGGCGATGATCTCCGTCCGGCTGCGGGCGCACACCCGCGAGCAGAACGAGAGCTTCCGCAGCACGGCACCCGCACTCCCCGGCGTGCTGGCCGTGTTCCACATGGCCGGCTCCGACGACTACCTGCTGCACGTGGGCGTGGCCGGCCCCGAGGGCCTGCGCGACTTCGTGGTCGACCACCTCACCACCCACCCCGCGGTGGCCCAGACCCGCACCAACCTGATCTTCGAGCAGATACCGGGCCGCCACTACCTCACCCCGGAGGGCTGACCACCCGTCAGCCCTCGCGGTTTCGCCGCGCCACTTGTCCGGTTATGGTCGATTTCTGACGGACCGTGACCGAGAGGGAGAGCGATGGCGCTGCACGAGGTGCGGGAGCACGGGACGTACGACGGGGCCACGGACGTGTTCGCCTCGGCGCTGAGCGAGCACGTCCTGCCCAAGCACCACATGCCGGCCGAGCACTCCCCTCCCGAGGTGGTCTACGCCCTGCTCCACAACGAGCTGCTGCTGGACGG
Source organism: Kitasatospora sp. NPDC088742 (assembly GCF_055584905.1). Lineage (NCBI taxonomy): Bacteria > Bacillati > Actinomycetota > Actinomycetes > Kitasatosporales > Streptomycetaceae > Kitasatospora > Kitasatospora sp. NPDC088742. The sequence goes on from NZ_JBVJLD010000037.1 coordinate 64,034, forward strand.
CAACGCCGCGCAGAACCTGGCCACCTTCTGCACCACCTGGACCGACGACGAGGTGCGGCGGCTGATGGCCGAGTGCCTCGACAAGAACATGATCGACAAGGACGAGTACCCGCAGACCGCCGAGATCGAGTCCCGCTGCGTCAACATCCTGGGCGACCTCTGGCACGCCCCGGCCGGTCCCGACGGCACCGCCGTCGGCTGCTCCACCACCGGCTCCAGCGAGGCCGCCATGCTGGGCGGGCTGGCGCTGAAGTGGCGCTGGCGGGAGCGCCGCCGCCGGGAGGGCCGGCCCGCCGACCGGCCCAACCTGGTGGCCGGGCCGGTGCAGGTCTGCTGGGAGAAGTTCGCCCGGTACTTCGACGTCGAGCTGCGCCAGGTGCCGCTGGAGCCCGGCGCCACCGGCCTGCGGCCGCACCAGCTGCGCGAGTACGTCGACGAGAACACCATCGGCGTGGTGGCGATCATGGGCGTCACGTACACCTGCGACTACGAGCCGGTGGCCGAGATCGCCGCCGAGCTGGACCGGATCCAGGCCGAGACCGGCCTCGACGTTCCGGTGCACGTGGACGCGGCCAGCGGCGGCTTCGTCGCGCCGTTCCTCCACCCGGACCTGGTCTGGGACTTCCGGCTGCCCCGGGTCGCCTCGATCAACGCCTCCGGGCACAAGTACGGCCTGGCACCGCTCGGCGTCGGCTGGGCCGTCTGGCGGACGGCCGAACTCCTCCCGGAGGAGCTGGTGTTCCGGGTCTCCTACCTGGGCGGCGACATGCCGACCTTCGCGCTCAACTTCTCCCGCCCCGGCGGCGGGGTGGTCGCGCAGTACTACACCTTCCTGCGGCTGGGCCGGGGCGGCTACCGCCGGGTGCAGCTGGCCTGCGCCGAGACCGCCCACCACCTGGCCCGGGAGATCACCGCCATGGGCCCGTTCACCCTGCTGTACGACGGCACCGGGGCGCTGCCCGCCGTCTCCTACACGCTCACCGACCCCGAGGGCGCCGGCTTCACCCTCTACGACCTCTCCGACCAGCTGCGGATGCGCGGCTGGCAGGTGCCCTCGTACCCGCTGCCGGCGGACCGTCAGGACACGGTGATCCAAAGGGTGCTGGTCCGCCACGGCATCGGGCGGGACGAGATCGAACTGCTCGCCCGGGACATCCGCGCCTCCGTGGCCCGGCTGACCAAGGGCACCCCGGCCGAGGCCGACCGGAGCGGCTTCCGGCACTGACACCGGCGGGGGTCGCGTGGCACCATCGGCCCCGTGGACCTCGTGACCCCCGCCGACACCGCCCGGCTGACCTTCCGCCGGATGACCCCGGACGACCTCGGTGACCTGGCCGCGCTGCTCGGCGACCCGGCCGTGATGCGCTACTACCCGCGCCCCAAGTCCCGTGCGGAGGCGTCCTCCTGGATCGACTGGAACCTCCGGCTGTACCGGGAGAGGGGCCACGGGCTCTGGCGGGTCGGCCTGCGCGGCAGCGACGCGTTCGTCGGCGACTGCGGGCTGACGCCCCAGGAGATCGACGGGGCGACGGAGCTGGAGGTCGGCTACCACGTCCGGCCCGCGCTGCAGGGGCGCGGCTACGCCACCGAGGCGGCCGCCGCCTGCCGCGACTTCGCCCGCGACGTGCTCCGCGCGCCCCGGCTGACCGCGATCGTCCACCCGTCGAACACCGCCTCGCAGCGGGTCGCCGAGCGGATCGGCCTCCCGCTGGAGCGGATCACCACCTCCCGCACCGGGGCGCCGGTCCACCTGCACGCGGCCGACCTCCGGGCGGCCCGGCTCACCGCCCCCGCGCCGCCCGCCACCGGCTGACCGCCGCCCACCCGGCCCGCCCGGCCCGCCACCGGGGCGGCACCGCCGGCAGGCCCATTTCGGCGGCCAGCGACCGCAGATGAGCCTCCATCAGGGCACGGTCGAAGGAGACGTACCCGGCCCGCTCCCGGTCCGGACGGCAGTCCTCCCGGAGCACCTCGGGCACCCGCTCCGCCCCGGTCACGGCCGCGTGCTCCACCCGGAGCAGCACCCGCTCGGCGCCGCCCCGCTCCACCACGTACAGGTCGCTCGAGGCCGGGTCCTGGTACCAGCGTCCGTTGATCCGGGCCAGGAAGAGCAGCACGTGGTCACCGGGCTCCGGCGCGTGCTGCCCCCAACTGCCCGACCGCCCGACGAACTCGAACGACTCCCCCGCCCGCACCCCGAACTCCCGCGCGCAGTACACCTCCCGGACCACCGCCCGGAGGTGCTGCGGCCGCGGCCGCCCGGTGATCCGGACCCGCACCAGGTCGTGCCGCCGCAGCTGCTCCCCCATCCAGGCCATGCCGTCAGGCCTCCCGCGGCCGCCCGCGCAGCGCCTCCTGGGCAGCCACGTAACGGAGCATCAGCCGGGCCGGCTCGACCCGGTCCCGCTCTTCCCAGTCGGCGGTGACCTGGCCGCAGGCGGCACGCTGGTGACGGCGGGACCGGGCCATCAACTCCCGCCCCTCCTCGGTGAGGTGGAGCACGGTGCGGCGACCGCCCCGACGGCGTCGAGCAGTTCCTCGTCCTCTTCCGGCCGGCGCTTCGTCATGCCGCCATCGTAAACCGCACGCCCGGACCACGGCCCGGGCTCGTGCCCCGAGCTCAGGCCTCGACGCCGGCCGCGTCCAGAGCAGCCGTGACCTTGGCCAACTGGGCGTGCAGCGTGGCGAGTTCGGAGACCGGCAGGCCGGTGGCGGCCAGGATGCGGCGCGGCACCTCGACGGCCTCGTCGCGCAGCCGTACCCCCGCCTCGGTGAGGCTCACGACCACCGAGCGCTCGTCCTCCGGGCTGCGCTCGCGGTGGATCAGGCCGGCCGCCTCCAGGCGCTTGAGCAGCGGGGAGAGGGTGCCCGAGTCGAGCCGCAGGTGTTCGCCGATCCGCTTGACCGGGAGTGCGCCCTGCTCCCAGAGCACCAGCATCACCAGGTACTGGGGGTAGGTGATCCCGAGGTCCTTGAGGATCACCCGGTAGACGCCGTTGAAGGCGCGCGAGGCGGCGTGCAGCGAGAAGCAGATCTGGCTGTCGAGCCGGAGGAAGTCCTCGTCCGGCAGCTCGGTGGGCGGCTTGGTCATGGGTCCAGCGTAACGCCACCCCGCACGATTCAGTTGCGCACAATTTAATTGCGTGCTCTACTTGAGTCTGTCAGCAGGACCGCCGGGCCCCACCGGCAGGACAGACCGAAGGGAACTCGACATGAGCGCGCTCTACACCGCAGTCGCCACCGCGAACGGCCGGGAGGGCCGGGCCGTCAGCTCCGACGGGCAGCTGGACCTGGCCCTGGCCATGCCGCCGGCCCTCGGCGGCACCGGTGAGGGCACCAACCCGGAGCAGCTGTTCGCCGCCGGCTACGCCGCCTGCTTCGCCAGCGCCCTCGGCCTGGTCGGCCGCCAGGCCAAGGTCGACACCGGCGACATCTCGGTGACCGCCGAGGTCGGCATCGGCAAGGACGACTCCGGCTTCGGCCTCTCCGTCGTCCTGCGCGTCGAGCTCCCCGACGCCCTCGACAACGAGACCGGCCACCTCCTGGTCAAGCAGGCCCACGAGGTCTGCCCCTACTCCAAGGCCACCCGCGGCAACATCCCGGTCGAGCTCGTCGTCGAGTGACCGACCGACCACCCCGCCCCACCGGAAGGCCCGGACCGCCCCCGCGGTCCGGGCCTTCCGCGTGCCCGCTCCCCACCACCTCGGCTCCGTTCGTGCTCGGCCGCCCTCGGAGCGGCACCCCGGCGGGGCCGGTGGGCGCACCTACGCTGGGCCGCAGCGACGGACGAGGAGGCGGCGATGGCGACCGAGGTGCACCTGGCGCAACAGGTGGAGGCGGACGAACTGCTGGGGCGGAGCGCGTTGGCGGCGTTGGTGGGCATGTTGCTGGACCAACAGGTGCCGATGGAGAAGGCGTTCAGCGGGCCCCGGGTGATCCTGGACCGGATGGGCGGGGAGGACCTGGACGCCCACGCCATCGCCACCTACGACCCGGAGCGGTTCGTGGCGCTGTGCGCGCAGACGCCGGCCGTGCACCGGTACCCGGGGTCGATGGCCAAGCGGACGCAGCAGCTCTGCCAGTACCTGGTGGCCGAGTACGACGGGGACGCGGCGGCGGTCTGGCGCGGGGCCTCGACCGGGGCGGAGCTGCTGAAGCGGCTGGAGGCGCTGCCGGGGTACGGGCGGCAGAAGGCGCAGATCTTCCTGGCGCTGCTGGGCAAGCAGTTCGGGGTGCGACCGGAGGGCTGGCGGAAGGCGGCGGGGGTGTACGGCGAGGAGGGGAGCTTCCGCTCGGTGGCGGACATCACCGGGCCGGAGTCCCTGGCGCAGGTGCGGGTGCACAAGCAGGAGATGAAGGCGGCGGCCAAGGCGGAGAAGGCGGAGAAGGCCGCCAAGACGGGCCGGGTCAGCTGATCCGGCGGTAGGGGTGGCGGTCGCGGATGTGGGCGTGGAAGTACCGGCCGGGGCTGGGCGCGGCGAGCAGTTCGCGGTACTCCGACTCGGGCACCTCCGCGTACTCGTAGACCGAGCCGCTGCGGAACTCCAGCTCCAGCGTCGTGCCCAGGTGGCCGACGGAGGAGAGGCAGCTGGATTCGACGGGTTCGCGGTTCACGGTGCGCTCCGCCTCCCAGTATGCGCGGGCCGGTCCGGGCGGCCCGGCAGGGGCGGGGAGCCGGGGGCCCGGCGATACTGACGGCATGTCACCCATGACGGACACCGGACGGCGGCTGCTGGCCGATCTGCTGGCGCTCGGCACCCGCTTCCCGCTGGTGCTCGGCGGCGACTGCGCCGCCCTCGCGCACGGCCTGCCGGACCGGCCGGTGCGCACGGTCGAGCTGGCGACCGCGAGCCCGGTGCCGCTGGCGGAGCTGACCGCGCGAACAGCCGCCGAACTGCTGGCCCGCGGCTGGGCCGTCCGGGTGCTGGTGGACGATCCGCTGGCCTCGGCGCTGACGGCGGCCGACGCGGGGACGGGCGAGGAGTACGGGGTGGAGCTGCGGAAGGAGAGCTTCTGGCAGCCCCCGCACCAGGGCCCGGACGGGCCGGTGCTGGCCCTGGCGGACCTGGCCGGGACGAAGGTCCGCGCGCTGGTCGACCGGGGGCTGCCCCGGGACCTGGCTGACCTGTTCGCCCTGGCGGACCAGTGGTCGTACCCGGAGCTGGAGACCCTGGGCCGCCGCCACACGGGTGAACCGGGCCTGGATCCGGCCGAGTTGCAGGCCCGGCTGGCCGAGGCGGGGTGGCGCGAGGAGCGGGACCTGGCCGGGCTGGGGCTGACGCCCGAGGAGTCGGCCGCCCTGCGTGACTGGGCGCAGGGCTGGCTCGACGACCTCACGGAGCGCCTGATGGAACGTCAGGAGCCGGTCTCGGACGAACCCGAGGACGAGGCCTCCTGACCCGGCGTCACTTGTAGAACGGCGCGTCGTCCGGGCCGACGTACTCCGGCCGGTACCAGCGGGCCGGGCGGAGCGAGCCGGGGATCTCCTCGGCCACGCCGAGCACCGAGGCGAAGAGCGCCATCCGGGTCGGGATGCCGGCGTCGGTCTGGCGGAAGACGGCCAGCCGCGGGTCGCGGTTGAGGTCGGCGCTGAGGTCGTTGGAGCCGGGGCGGGAGTCGCGCGGGAGCGGGTGCATGATCACCGCGTCCTCCCGGCAGACCCGGTTGACCAGGGCGCTGTCGATCCGGAAGTCGTCGCTGTAGGGCAGCGGCCGGTCCTTGAAGCGCTCGGTCTGCAGCCGGGTGGTGTAGACGAGGTCGGCTTCCTTGAGGCCCAGGGCCGGCTGGTCGGTGACCTCGACCCGGTGGCCGCGCTCGGTGGCCAGGTCGAGCAGGTAGGAGGGCATGCCCAGCTCCTCCGGGGCCACGCAGACGATGGTCATGTCCTGGTAGCGGGAGAGCAGCTTGACCAGCGAGTGCACGGTGCGGCCGTGCTTGAGGTCGCCGACCAGGGCGATCCGGCGGCCGTCCATGGACTTGCCGAGCCGGTCGAACTCGCGGTGCAGGGCGAACATGTCCAGCAGCGCCTGGGTCGGGTGCTCGCCCGCGCCGTTGCCGGCGTTGATCACCGGGACGTTGGTGGCGGCGGCGAACTCGTGGATCGAGCTGACCTCGGGGTGACGCATCACCACCAGGTCGGCGTAGCCGGTCACCACGCGGCTGGTGTCGGCCAGCGACTCGCCCTTGGCGATCGAGGTGACCTCGGTCCCGGTGGTGGAGGTGACCCCGCCGCCCAGGCGCAGGAACGCGGTCTCGCAGCTGAGCCGGGTACGGGTCGAGGCCTCGAAGAACAGGCTCGCCATCACCGCGCCCTCCAGCACCCGGGTGACCTGCTCGCCCCGGGCCACCGGCACCAGCAGGTCGGCCAGCCGGAACAGCCGCTCCAGGTCCTGCCGCTCGAACTGGTCGCTGGAGAGGACGTGCTTCCCGGTCAGTGACATGGCGGCTGGGTTCTCCCTCTGGCGACGCGCTGGACGCCGCCAGTTTACTGGCCGGGCCACGGCCGCCGTCCGAGCCCTCCACGAGCCCTTCGCGGGCCCGGACGACGGCCGCCGCAGGTCAGGGCCGTGCGTACTCGACGGTGAGCAGCGCCCGGCCGAGGGCGTGGTGGGTGAGGTGGAAGCCCACCACGGCCGCCGGGGTGTCCGGGGTCAGGTCGAGCTCCGCCACGTCCAGCGCGTGCACAGCGAAGACGTACCGGTGGGCCGGGCCGGGCGGCGGGGCGGCCCCGTCGTAGCGGTGGCCGGGGAAGTCGTTGCGGACGTGGAAGGCCCCGCCCGGCAGGGTCCCGTCGGAGGCCCCGGCCCCGGCGGGCAGCTCGCGGGTGGAGGCCGGGAGGTTGACCGCCAGCCAGTGCCACCACCCGCTGGCGGTCGGCGCGTCCGGGTCGTAGCAGGTCACCGCGTAGCTCAGGGTCCCCTCGGGGGCACCGGACCAGGCCAGCTGCGGCGAGGTGTTCCCGGCCGCGTACACCTGGGTGTCCGGCATGGTGCCGCCCTCGGCCAGGTCGGCGCTGGTCAGCTCGAACGACGGGACCGGGGGCAGGAATTCGTACGGCAGCGGCGGGCGCTGGCTCATCGCGGAACCTTCCTCGACTTCGGCGGCGGGGGTCATCCCGCAGCCTATGACCTCCAGGGGCTGTCTCCTTGGTGGGTCGATGGGCGGGCGTCGTTGGAGTGCGTGCCTCGGCGGCGCCGAGAAGGGGGCACCTCCCGGCCGGAGGCTGGGGGAGAGTCCGTGCGGAGCATCGGCGACTGACGAGAAGCCGGCGAGGTGCGTGCTCCGGCGGCGCCCGCCAGGCCCCACCAAGGAGACAGCCCCTAGAGTTCGGGGCATGGCAGCCCAAGAGAGTCCCGCTCCCGACTACGGCCGGATGGTCGCCGAGGCCCGACGGGCGCTCTACGTGATGGTCGGGGTGCTCTGCCTGGTGTGGGCGCTGCACCTGGTCAACTGGCTGACGGACTACCAGCTGAGCGTCGACGGCGGCATCCGGGCCCGCCGGGCCGACTCGCTGCCGGACCTGGTCTCCGCGCCCTTCCTGCACGTCAACTGGGCGCACCTGGAAGGCAATTCGGGCCCGCTCTTCATCTTCGGCTTCCTCGCCGCGTACCGGGGCGTCAAGCGCTTCCTGGGGCTGACCGCACTGGTCGCCCTGACCAGCGGGGCGGCGATCTGGCTGTTCTCCCCGGAGCAGTCGCTCACCATCGGCGCCAGCGGGCTGGTCTTCGGGTACTTCGGCTACGTGGTGCTGCGCGGTCTGATCGACCGGAACCTGATCGACAGTCTGGTCGGCGTGGTGATGGGTGCCTCCTTCGCCTACATCCTCACCACCGCCGTGCCCGGCACCCCCGGCATCAGCTGGCAGGGCCACCTGGGCGGGCTGCTCGGCGGCCTGGCGGGCGCGTGGATCTTCCGCGAGCGCCGCCCCAAGGCCTCGGCCGCCCTCTCGCCCGCCCCCACCCCCGCCTCGGCCGGCGTCCCCGCCCAGCCCACCTCCACCGAGGGTGGAGCCGCGGCGGCCGAGCGCCGGAAGCTGCTCAAGGAGCTCGACGACCTCGGGCTGTAGACCCGACGGGCCCGACGCGCCTCCTCGGAGGTATAGACCATTCAGCGCCCCCCGGTTAGCGTGGTCGCACCCGCTCGCACCACCCGCCCGCACCACCCGCCGGAGCCGCCCCGTGGACTCGTCCGTCCTCGCCTTCGCCACCGACCTGCTCGACGAGGGCCCCGACACCTTCTTCGGCAACCTCACCGACCGCGCCGGGGTCGGCGGCGTCACCCTCGCCTCGGTCTACCACGAGGCCCGCGACGTCTTCCCGCACAACCCGCACCGGGTGGTCCGCTACCTGGAGCCGGGCGCCGCCTACTTCCGCCCCGACCCGGCCCGCTGGGCCGGCCGCCGGCTCACCCCGCTGCCCTCCACCGCGATCGGCGACCGCGACCCGTTCGCCGAGGCGGCCGAGCAGGCCCGGCGGCGCGGCCTCAAGCTGCACGCCTGGACGGTCTTCTGCCACAACGACCGGCTCGGCTTCCGCCACCCCGAGGTCTCCCCCGAGAACGCCTTCGGCGACCGCCACCTGACCGAGCTCTGCCCGGCCAACCCCGAGGTCCGCGAGTACGCCACCACCCTGGTCGGCGAGTTCGCCCGCTACGGGGTGGACGCGATCCGCGCCGAGTCGCTGCACTTCCACGGCCTGCGCCACGGCTACCACCACGAGCGGTACTTCGAGCAGCTCGGCCCGGTCACCGAGGCCCTGCTCGGCCTCTGCTTCTGCGAGCACTGCCGCACCGCCTTCGGCGACGGCGCGGAGGACGTCCGGGCCGCCGTCCGCACCGAGATCCGGGCCCGCCTGGCCGACGAGGACCGGGCCGCCGAACCCGTCCCGCTGGACGGTCTGGCCGACGGCGCGGTCGCCGCCTACGTGGACGCCTCCGCCCGCACCGTCACCTCGCTGGCCACCGAGGTCGCCGAGGCGGCCGCCGCCGACGGCATGCGGCTCAGCTTCATGGACGGCGGCGGCCCCGGCACCGGCTGGCTCTCCGGCATCGACCTGCCCGCCCTGGCCAAGGGCGTCCACCAGGTCGAGACCCTCGGCTACGCCCGCACCCCCGAGGCGGTCCGCGACAAGGTCGCCGCCTTCGCGGTGCACGGCGTGCGCCCCGAGGAGATGGCCGTCATCCTCCGCCCGATGACCGAGGACTGCGACGGCCCCGCCAACCTGGCCGCCAAGATCGCCGTCCTGCGCGAACTCGGCGTCCCGGAGGTCGAGTTCTACAACTACGGCCTGATGCGGCTCTCCTCGATGGACCGGATCGGCCAGGCCCTGCGCGGCTGACGCCGGCTCACCGCTTGCGCCGGGAGGTCCCGAAGATGCTCCGCGAGATCTCCCGGCCCAGCTGCGTCCCCGCCGACCGCGCGAAGGACTTCAGCATCGGGTTGTTCAGCAGCGCGTCCACCAGCCCGGGCTCGGGCTTCGGCGCGGGCGGCGCGGGAGCCGGTGCGGGCTCGGGCAGCGCCTCCGGTGACGGCACCGGCTCGGGCTCCGGACGGGCCGTCAGCTTCTCGTACGCCGACTCGCGGTCGACCGCGTCCCGGTAGCGCCCGATCAGCGCCGACCCGTCCACCGCCGCCCGCAGCGCCTCCTCGGTCACCGGCCCCATCAGCGACTGCGGCGCCCGCAGCCGGGTGGCCGCGACCGGCGTCGGCGCCCCCTTCTCGGACAGCACCGTCACCACCGCCTCCCCCGTGCCGAGCCCGGTCAGCACCTCCCCGAGGTCGTAGGCGGCCGACTTCGGGAAGGTGGAGACCGTCGCCTTCAGCGCCTTGGCGTCGTCCGGCGTGAAGGCCCGCAGCGCGTGCTGCACCCGGTTGCCCAACTGCGCCAGCACGTCCCCCGGCACGTCCTTGGGGGTCTGCGTCACGAAGAAGACCCCGACCCCCTTGCTGCGGATCAGCCGCACCGTCTGGGTGATCGCCTCCAGGAAGGCCTTCGAGGCCCCCTTGAAGAGCAGGTGCGCCTCGTCGAAGAAGAACACCAGCTTGGGCTTCTCCGGGTCCCCCACCTCCGGCAGCTCCTGGTAGAGCTCGGCCAGCAGCCACATCAGGAAGGTGGAGAACAGCCGGGGCCGGTCCTGCACCGCCGGCAGCTCCAGCACCGAGACCACCCCGCGCCCGTCCTCCGCGCACCGCAGCAGCTCGGAGATGTCGAACTCCGGCTCGCCGAAGAACGAACCCGCCCCCTCGTTCTCCAGCACCGTCACCGAGCGCAGGATCACCCCCGCCGTCGCGGCCGACAGCCCGCCGATGCCCTTGAGCTGCTCCTTGCCCTCCGGCGAGGTGAGGAAGGAGATCACCGCTGAGAGGTCCTTGAGGTCGTAGAGCTCCAGGCCGTTGCGGTCGGCGAAGTGGAAGATCAGCGAGAGCGAGGCCTCCTGGGTCTCGTTCAGCTCCAGCACCTTGGACATCAGCAGCGGCCCGAAGCTGGTCACGGTGGCCCGCAGCGGGATGCCGTCGCCCAGCCCGCCCAGCGCGTAGAACTCGGCCGGACACCCCTGCGCCGACCAGACCTGCCCGACCTCGGCGGCCCGGCCGGCCACCTTCTCGTTGGCCTGCCCGGGCGCGGAGATGCCGGAGACGTCGCCCTTCACGTCGGCCAGGAAGACCGGGACGCCCTGGGCCGAGAGCTGTTCGGCGATCAGCTGGAGGGTCTTGGTCTTGCCGGTACCGGTCGCCCCGGCCACCAGCCCGTGCCGGTTGAGCACCCCGAGCGGGATGCGCACCGGTGCCCCGGGGAAGGCGGTGCCGTCCAGCAGCACGGCGCCGAGGTCGAGCGCGGGGCCGGTGAAGGCGTACCCGGCCGCGATCTCCCGGACCTCGCCCGGCATCTCGTCGTCGGACTTCACGCCCGTGGTCTGGTCCGTGGTCATCTCGGCAGGCTCCCGGTCATCGCGAACGGATCGTCAGAACAACCACCCCGAAAAGGGGATGTTCCCTATGTAATCCCTACGAATCACCGAACGCAGGCCGGGTCGTGCTTGCTGTGCCCCGGGGCGGCGTGACGGTAGGCTTTCCGTGTGATCTTCAAGCGCATCGGCAACGCACGGCCGTACCCGGATCACGGCCGGACCAGCACCCGCCAGTGGGCGGACGTCGCGCCGCGCCCGGTGCGGCTGGACCAGCTGGTCACCACCAAGGGCCAGTTGGACCTCGAAACCCTTCTGGCCGAGGACTCGACCTTCTACGGGGACCTCTTCGCCCACGTGGTGAAGTGGCGTGGCGACCTCTACCTGGAGGACGGCCTGCACCGCGCGGTCCGGGCCGCGCTCCAGCAGCGCCAGGTCCTGCACGCCCGCGTCCTCGAGATGGACTGACCGTCCGTCACCCCCGCAGGGGCCCGTCGCCGTCGTCCGTTCGGGCGCCGGTACATCCTTTCGAGTGCCCGCGTACTCCAGATGATGATCATTTAGTACCTACGGGCCGGGAGTGGCACTAATCTGCTGATTACGGCCGCAGACTCCGGCACTCCGCCCCGTCGGCCGCATCCGCCGATGACCCTTGCCCTGGCACGAGGGGGAGACCCGTGAGCATGTTGACTCCCCAGGGACTGAAGGGGAAGCAGTACCGGATCACCGGTAACTCCTACCCCCGCCTTGGACGCCCGCCCAAGAAGAGCCGCAAGATCCTGGCCGCGGTCGGCGCACTGCTGGCCCTCTCGCTGATCGCCCTCGGCGGCGTGCAGCTGGTGGACATCTTCTCCGGCAAGAAGGGCGGTACCGCCCAGGCCTGCGCCTCCCCCGGCGCCTCGGCCTCCGGCAAGCCGCTGGCCGCCCCCGAACCGGCCGGCTCCCCGGGAGCCGCCCCCGCCGCCGGCGCCACCTCCACGGCCGTCCCGCAGCCGAACGCCGTGACGGTGAACGTCTACAACGCCACCGCCAAGTCCGGCCTGGCCGCTCGCACCGCCGAGGAGTTCAAGAAGCGCGGCTTCACCATCGGCAAGGTGGGCAACGCGCCGGCCAACGTGGAGAAGCTGCCCACCACCACCGTCCAGGTGATCAGTGGTCCCGGCGGCCTCGGCGGCGCCACCCTGCTCGCCTCCCAGGTCGGCGGCGCCACCAAGTCGGCCGACACCCGGGTGGACGGCTCGGTCGACGTGGTGGTCGGCGACGCCTTCACCGCGCTGCTCGACCCCAACCAGGCCGCCGTCGCGCTGGCCGAGGCCACCAAGCCCTCGCCGACCCCCAGCCCGGTGCCCGGCAGCTGCTGATCCCACGTCAGAAGG
>NZ_JBVJLD010000037.1:76408-85715 GCF_055584905.1 Kitasatospora sp. NPDC088742
CCCCCCGTCGGGGGGTGGGGCCCTTCTCGTGTCCGTTCTCGTGGCCGCGCAGGCTCAGCCGGCGGTGCCGTACAGGCGGTCGCCCGCATCGCCCAAGCCCGGCACGATGTAGCCGTTCTCGTTCAGGCGCTCGTCCACGGCCGCGGTCACCACGGTGACCGGCAGACCGGCGAGCTCACGCTCCATCACCTCGACGCCCTCCGGCGCCGCCAGCAGCACCACGGCGGTGACGTCGGTGGCGCCCCGCTCGATCAGCATCCGGATCGCCGCGACCAGCGTGCCGCCGGTGGCCAGCATCGGGTCCAGCACGTACACCTGACGGCCCGAGAGGTCGTCCGGCATCCGGGTCGCGTAGGTGGAGGCCTCCAGGGTCTCCTCGTTCCGCACCATGCCGAGGAAGCCGACCTCGGCGGTCGGCAGCAGCCGGGTCATCCCGTCCAGCATGCCGAGACCGGCGCGCAGGATCGGCACCACCAGCGGGCGCGGGTAGCTGAGCCTGGTCCCGGTGGTGACCGCGACCGGGGTGGTGACCTCCACCTCGTCGGTCCGGACGTCCCGGGTGGCCTCGTAGGCGAGCAGGGTGACCAGCTCGTCGGTGAGCCGACGGAAGGTCGGCGAGTCGGTGCGCTCGTCACGCAGGGTGGAGAGCTTGTGGGCCACCAAGGGGTGGTCGACGACATGGAGACGCATGTTCCGACCATAACGGGCATCGGCACACCCGTACGACCGGCCGGGCCGCACCCCTCCCGACCTGCGGGCTTCGCCGCCCCCGCGCGGAGACCCGCCGCGACCGGTCGCCGAAGCGGCGCACCAGCTGTGGTATTTACCGGACACATCTGGGAAAGTCGGACCCTATGAAGAGCAGCACCCCGGCACCCGGGCCTCGCTCGACAGAGGAGCCCGAGGTCCCGCACGAGACCGAAGCCGAACGCCGCCGCCGGCGCGCAGTCTTCCTGCGCGAGCTGGCCGAGGCCCGCGAGCTCCGCGCGAGGGTGCAGCCACGGCGCACCAAGGAGCGCAGGATGCGCGAAGCCCTCCGGATGCGAACCTTCCGAATCTGACGGTGCACCGGTCATTCCGACACGACCTGCGAAGACGCGCTGCCGAACACTCCCCGCACCGCCCGGCTTTCTGTCACGATGCCGGAGGGACGGTCCGAACGACGGGCCGCACCCGGCGCGGGGGCGGCCAGGCCGCGCCCGCCCGAGATCGCCGACAGCCGAGACCAATCTTGGGAGAGTCCCTGGTGGCGTACTTCGCTGCAGTGCTTGCTCGCACCTCCGGCGGGTGGGACGTGAGCGAGACAGAACTGGACGACGTCGAGGCCCTGACCGACCTGGCCGACCTGGCCAGGGAGGCGGCCCAGGACGACGACAGCGTCCTGATCTTCATCGAGCAGGAGGACGCGTGGTTCGCCGTCCTCCGGGTGGACGGCGAGGACGATCCTCGGATCTTCGTCTCGGACGGAGCCGCCGCTGCCCGCAGCTCCTACGGTTCGATCCTCACCGACGAACTCCTCGACCGCGGTGCCGACGACTTCGACGAGCTCGACCGGCTGGTCGACCTCGACGAGGACTCCGAGGAGGGGACCGACTCCGAGGAGGACGAACCCACCGTCGACGGCCACGACGGCGTCCCGATCGGCCCGCTCGGCGACGCCGAACTCCTCGCCGACTTCGGCCTGGCCGCCGACGGCCTGCGCGAGCTCAGCGGCGAGGGCGCCCTGCCCGGCGACGCGCTCGGCGAGATCGCCGAGGCGATCGGCTGCGGCGAGGTCCTGGAGGCGGTCCGCTGAGGCCCTGACGGGCGGCCCCGATGCCCGACACTGGTCCCATGCAGATCGCCCCGCTCCCGGCCCCCGTACGCCCCGACCCGGTACGCGACCGCTGGACGGACGCGATGCGCCTCGCCATCGACGAGGCCGCACTCGCGACCGCCACCGGCGACGTACCGGTCGGGGCGCTCGTGCTCGGCCCCGACGGCACCGTCCTCGGCCGCGGCCACAACGAACGCGAGGCCGTCGGCGACCCGACCGCCCACGCCGAGGTGGTCGCCATCCGGCAGGCCGCCGCCGCCCTCGGCGAGTGGCGTCTCAGCGGCTGCACCCTCGTCGTCACCCTCGAACCCTGCACCATGTGCGCCGGCGCCATCGTCCTCTCCCGCCTCGACCGCGTCGTCTACGGCGCCCTCGACGACAAGGCCGGCGCCGCCGGCTCCCTCTTCGACGTCGTCCGCGACCGCCGCCTCAACCACCGCCCCGAAGTCATCCCCGGCGTCCTCGCCCCCGCCTGCGCCGACCAGCTCCGCACCTGGTTCGACATCCACCGCTGAACAGATTTCGTCCCCACCCACCCCATCCGGTAGAGTCTCGTCTCGGTAGCGTGTCCGAGCGGCCAAAGGAGCACGCCTCGAAAGCGTGTGTGGGGGCAACTTCACCGTGGGTTCGAATCCCACCGCTACCGCCAGACAGACCGAAGGGCCCCGATCCACTGGATCGGGGCCCTTCGGCATTTCCGGGAAACCGGGCATGGAGAAGGCCCCGCACTCGGGGCTTTGACCACCGTGGCCCGGGGTGAGTGCGAGGCCTGTTGAGGGGGCAGCCGTCCCGGGGGGACGGACGGCTGCCCCGGGCGGAGGTCCCACAACCGGGGTCGTGTCGGGGGGAAGCCACGACGCCCGGTCCCACAGCGGGGAGCTCCGGTCCTCGTACCGGGGATTCCTGCCAGATCCCTTGGTACGTGTTCCATCCTGCTGGACGGGGTGGGGGTGGGCGAGCGGAGAAGGGCCCGTCTTGGGGGGACCTTCGTCCTGGGGGGGTGAACGGGGTGCTGACCTGATGGGCCGTCCGGTCGATAAGCTGCGTGGGGTGGTGGGCCAGGTGGGCTAGCGGGAGGCGGCGAGCAGGGTGGCGCAGGCGAAGAAGATCGGGATGTGGCTGCTGCTGATCTTCGTGATCTACACGGTGATCACGTCTCCGACGCGGGCGGCCGAGCTGGTGCAGTCGGGGTTCGTGGGGATCTCGGACGCGGCGAAGGCGGTCGGGACGTTCATGACGGGGCTGGTCAGCTAGCGGACGGGAGGGCGGGGCCGCGCCGGCGGGGGCTACGGTGGGCGGGCACTGCGGCACACACCCTCGACCCGCTGGGAGCGGCATCGTGATTCGGCATCTGGTCCTGTTCAGGCTCAACGACGGCGTCGGCAAGGACGACGGGCGTGCGGTGGCCGGCGCCAAGGCGTTCGAGGAGCTCGGCGGGTTGATCCCGGAGCTGCGCGAGTGGGAGTGCGGCTGGAACACCACCGAGCGGGACATCGCCTACGACTACGCGATCAACAGCCTGGTCGAGGACCGCGACGCGCTGGCCGCGTACCTGGGCCACCCGGCCCATCAGGCTGCCGCCGGACAGTGGCGTGAGTTCGCCACCTGGGTGATCGCGGACATCGAGGTCTGAGGCCGGTTCGCTGGCAGGTCGTACCCAAAGCACCCTTCGGCCCCCTGGCGCGTGTAGCGCCGGGGGGCCGTTCCGTACCCCGGCAGCTCTCCTGACTATCCGCCAACACGCCTACTACGGGTGCTTGCTCACGATGTGCACGACTTGTGATGCTATGACCGTTTTTGCCGGACCTGGTGAGCGACGGGCGGCGGACCCCACCACCGGTGGTCCGGGCCACAGGGCGTGGGAGGGGTGGCGTGGCCGTGCGGACGCAGGACAGTCAGGACAGCAGTGCGCCGGAGACCGGCGAGGCGAGGCCCGGCGAGGAGCGGCCCGGGCCGCCGGAGCAGGCCGAGCCGACGGACCGGCCGGAGCGACCGGACGGCGTGACGGTGCCCGAGGTACGCAGCAGCGGCGGCGGCACCGGCCGGGGCCAGGTGGACGTGCGGACGCTCACCAGGGTGCTGTTCGAGCGGCTGGCGGAGCTGCCGCCGGGCGCGCCGGAGCGGGACCGGGTGCGGGCGGCGCTGATCGAGGCCAACATCCCGCTGGTGCGGTACGCCGCGACCCGCTTCCGCAGCCGGAACGAGCCGATGGAGGACATCGTCCAGGTCGGCACCATCGGCCTGATCAACGCGATCGACCGCTTCGACCCGACCCGGGGCGTGCAGTTCCCGACGTACGCGCTGCCGACCATCCTCGGGGAGATCAAGCGGTACTTCCGGGACAACGTCCGGACCATGCACGTGCCGCGCCGGCTCCAGGAGCTGTGGGTCCAGGTCAGCGGCGCGATGGAGGAGTTGACGGTCACTCACGGGCGCTCGCCCAAGGTGCCGGAGATCGCGGCCAACCTGCGGATCCCGGAGGAGGACGTCCGGGCCTGCCTGGCGGCCGGGCGGGCGTACAACGCGGCCTCGCTGGAGGCGGCGCAGGAGCACGAGGGCGGGCTGGCCCTGCTGGACCGGCTGGGCTACGAGGACTCGGCGCTGGCCGACGTGGAGCACCGGGACATGGTGCGCCACCTGCTGGTGCAACTGCCCGAACGGGAGCGGCGGATCATCATGCTCCGGTTCTTCGCGAACCTGACGCAGTCCCAGATCAGCACCGAGCTCGGTATGTCGCAGATGCACGTGTCCCGACTACTGTCCAGAATCCTGACCCGTCTGCGGACCGGGAACTCCTGGGAGGAGTGACGCCGCGACGGGTAGCCGTGCGTCACTGCGGCGTGACATCTTGCGACGTTCGGGTTTGCCGGGGCGCCTGGGCCGGTATGGAGCTGGAGGGGAAGTCCGAAGCCGGGAACTGTCGCTGGGTAGTGCCCGTTGTACAGTCGGTCACGAGGGGGTGGAGCATGTCCGCAGAACTGGGCAGCGCGGAGGGCCACGGTACGGCCGCCACGCTCGCGTCCGTGGCGGTGCCGGGGCCGTCACCGGAGCCGGTGGTCGTGGTGGAGATCGCCACGATTCCGGCGATTCCCGCGATCCCCGCGCAGGCGACGGCTGACCGGGCGGCCTCCGAGCGGCCCGTGTCCGAGAAGGGGCTGGACACCCGGACGCTCTCGCGCTCGCTGTTCGCCCGGCTGGCCGGCCTGGAGCCGGGCAGCGAGGAGCACACCTACGTCCGCGACACCCTGATCGAGCTGAACCTGCCGCTGGTCCGGTACGCCTCCGCCCGTTTCCGCAGCCGGAACGAGCCGATGGAGGACATCGTCCAGGTCGGCACGATCGGCCTGATCAAGGCGATCGACCGCTTCGACCCGGAGCGCGGGGTGGAGTTCCCCACCTTCGCGATGCCCACCGTGGTCGGCGAGATCAAGCGCTTCTTCCGGGACACCAGCTGGTCGGTCCGGGTGCCGCGACGGCTCCAGGAGCTGCGGCTGGCCCTCACCAAGGCCGGCGACGAGCTCTCCCAGAAGCTGGACCGCTCCCCCACCGTGGCCGAGCTCGCGGTCTTCCTCGGCGTCACCGAGGAGGACGTGGTCGAGGGCCTCGCGGTGGGGAACGCGTACACCGCCTCCTCGCTGGACTCCACGCCCGGTGAGGAGGACGGCGACGGCCCGCTGGCCGACCGGCTCGGCTACGAGGACCTGGCCCTGGAGGGGGTCGAGTACCGCGAGTCGCTCAAGCCGCTGCTGGCCAAGCTGCCGCCGCGCGAGCGCCGGATCATCATGCTCCGGTTCTTCGGCGGCCTGACGCAGTCCCAGATCGGCGAGGAGATCGGCATCTCGCAGATGCACGTCTCCCGGCTGCTCACCAAGACCCTGAGCCAGCTGCGGAACGGGCTGACCAGCGAGTAGCGGTCTACGGCTCGAGGAGGTTGGCGCGGAGGCCGGCCAGGACGGTGTCGTCCAGGCCGAGGCCGTCGCGCCAGAAGTGGCCGAAGCTCTCCCAGCCCGCTTCCACCTCGGCGAAGGCGGCGTCCAGGAACTCGCGCTCGGCCCGGAGCACCGGGAGCAGCAGCGAGGGGTCCTCCATCAGGCCGGAGGTGCCGAAGCTCTCCATCAGGTGGTCGACCACGCGGGCCGAGCGCTCGTTGGTGAGCAGGTAGTCCCGGTAGACGGTCTCGCGGTCGACGCCGAGCGCGGTGAGGGCGAGGGCGGCCACCCAGCCGGTCCGGTCCTTGCCGGCCGAGCAGTGGAAGAGCACCGGCGGGCCGTCCGGCGCGGCCAGCAGCCGCAGCACCTCGGCGAAGCGCTCGCGGGCCTCGGGGGCGGTGACGAACCAGCGGTAGAGGCCGGTCATGATGCCGGCCGCCCGGCCGTTGCCGAGCAGCTCGCGCTGGCGGGCCGGGTCACGGTCGGCGAGGGCGTCGCGCAGGGCCACGTAGACGTCGAAGTCGG
This sequence comes from Kitasatospora sp. NPDC088742, assembly GCF_055584905.1. NCBI lineage: Bacteria > Bacillati > Actinomycetota > Actinomycetes > Kitasatosporales > Streptomycetaceae > Kitasatospora > Kitasatospora sp. NPDC088742. Next base: position 82,679 of record NZ_JBVJLD010000037.1, read on the forward strand.
CGGCGAAGACCGGCAGGTGGTGGAGCGTCAGCTCGCCCTCCACGGTGAGGGCGGCGGCGGTGCCCTCGGCCTGCTGCAGCTCGGCCAGGGCGGCCACCGGCAGGCCGGGTATGCGGTCCGCTCCGGCCTCCCGGACCTCGCCGAAGCTCCGCAGGTCGACCACCCGGCGCACCCCGGCGGCGAGCAGCGCCACGCCGTCCTGCTCGGTCAGCCGGTGCAGCGCGTCGGCGCGAAGCGCCACGCCGTGGCGCACCACCGAGCCGTCCGCGGTGCGGTAGCCGCCCAGGTCACGGGCGTTGGAGGCGCCGGCCAGTCCGAGGCTGCGGGCTTGCTCGAGGGACTGGGTCACGGGGGCCTCCGGGGCATGCTGGAACAGGCGTACGAGTCTTCCGCGCCAGTGTAGGCGGGTCGGATCCGTACCCCGGAGGGCGTCCCGGCAGGTGGCAGGGCGCGCGGTGGCGCGCGGCGCACCTCCGCGGCGTGCCCCGCCACCTGCCGCTACGCGGACGTCACTTGACGGCGAGCCAGATGACGGCGCCCAGGATCGCCACGCCGAGCACGGCGAGACCGATCACCAGACCGGTGCGGTTGCTGCCGCCGGTGCTGCCGTAGGTGGTCACCGAGCCGGGCGCCTGCGGGGCCGGGGTCTCGTCGACGAAGGCCCGGAACATCTGGGTGCTGCCGGCGGGGTCGTAGTCGTTGTCAGCCATGGCACGGACTCTAGCCAACTCCGCAGGTGGACGGACACCCCGGACCCCCTCGTTCGGGGCGGCCCTTGGCAGCTCTGCGACGGGCGTACGACGGCCCTGTGAAGACCTGTGGAGAAGCGGCGCGGGCCGGTGAACGGTGCGGTTGGATCACCCTCATGACCGACCTCCTCAGTGACGCTCCCCACCGGGTGACCCTCGGCACCTCGGACCTCTCCGTCTCCCGCCTGGCCCTCGGCGGCAACGTGTTCGGCTGGACCGCCGACCGGGACGCCTCCTTCGCCGTACTGGACGCCTACACCGAGGCGGGCGGCAACTTCGTGGACACCGCCGACGTGTACTCGAGCTGGGTGCCGGGCAACACCGGCGGCGAGTCCGAGGTGATCATCGGCGAGTGGCTGCGCAGCCGGGGCGGCCGGGACGCGGTGGTGGTCGCCACCAAGGTCGGCGCCCACGCGGAAGCGCCGGGACTGTCGGCGGCCAACGTGCGCTCGGCCACCGAGGCCTCGCTGCGCCGGCTCGGCCTGGACCACGTCGACCTGCTCTACACCCACGTGGACGACCTCGGGACGCCGGTGGCGGAGATCGTCGGCGTGCTGGACGAGCTGGTCCGGGAGGGCAAGGTCCGGGCGGTGGCCGCCTCCAACATCGGCGCGGACCGGCTGGCCGAGTCGCTGGCGCACTCCGCCGCCGAGGGCCTGGCGGCCTACGTGGCGGTGCAGCCGAACTACAGCCTGGTCTCGCGCGACACCTACGAGGGCGAGCTGGCGGAGGTGGCGGCCGGGCACGGGCTGGCCGCCGTGCCGTACCACGCGCTGGCCTCGGGCTTCCTGACGGGCAAGTACCGGCCGGGCGGCCCGGAGGTGGACAGCGTCCGGTCGGCCCGCGCCTCGCGCCATCTGACGGAGGGTCGCGGCCTGGCCGTGCTGGAGGCGCTGGACCGGATCGCGGAGGGTCGCGGGGCGGCCCTGGCGAGCGTGGCGCTGGCCTGGGTGGCGGCGCAGCCGACCGTCGCGGCACCGATCGCCAGCGCGCGGACGGTGGAGCAGCTGCCGGCCCTGCTGGCGGGCGTCCGGCTGGAGTTGACGGCGGAGGAGCTGGAGCTGCTGGACACCGCTTCGGCGGGCTGACGGACCGTCGCGCGGGCCCGGGGCGGCCGATGGGGCCCCGGGCCCGCGCCGCGGCGGCTACGGGCGGCCGAGGTGGGTCGGGAAGTAGCCCTGGCTGAGGGTGGAGATCCGGATCCGGGTGCCGGGGCGGGCGGCCTCCAGGAACTTGTTGTCGCCCAGGTAGATGCCGACGTGGTGGATGCCGGAGGCGCGGCTGCTGTTGGACCAGAACAGCAGGTCCCCGCGCTGGAGTTGGCCCGCGCCGATCGGCGTGACGGCGGCGTACTGGTCGTCGGCCACCCGGGGCAGGGAGATGCCCGCACGGCGGTAGGCCTGCTGGACCAGGCCCGAACAGTCGTAGCCGGACGGGCCGTTGCCGCCCCAGAGGTAGGGCTTGCCGAGCTGGGCCGTCGCGTAGGAGATCGCGGCCTCGACCGAGGAGGATCCCTGGCGGTCCGGCTGCGGCGCCGGAGGCTGGGGCTGGGGCTTGGACTGGGGCTGGGGCTGGGGCTGGGGCTGGTCGGAGCCGCCGCCGGTACGGGAGTTGTAGACCGAGAGGTGGCTGGTCCAGCGCCACTCGCCGGACGCGTTCTTGAACCAGTACCGGGAGCCGTCCCAACCCTGCGTGATGCCACCGGAGTTGGTGGACTGACCGGAGGAACTCCCGGTGCGGGACTGGTAGACGGAGAGGTGGCTGGTGTAGCGCCACTCACCCGAGGCGTTCTTGAACCAGTACTTCGAACCGTCCCAACCCTGGTCCCCCGCAGCGGCATTGGCGTTCGCGGCACCCAGACCGAGGCCGACCGTGCCGGCACCGGCCAGCACCGTGGTGGCCACGCAGGTGGCGCGCACCGCCCGGTGTATTCGCCCCGGATCCGCCTGCTCACGGGCGGCGGCACTGACCCGGCCCGCCTCCCGGCACGGCGGGCAGTCGCACGGGGAGTCCTCGACGGGGGCGTCGGAGAAGTCGATCAGAGCGGGGGAGGTGGATATCCTCACGCGGGCTTTCCTTCCTTGCGTCCGGCCCGGGCGGCCGGGGACGGCACGGCGGCGACCCCGGCGGGGGCCACGAAGGCGACCAGCAGCTGCTCCATCAGCGCGCTGCGGGCGGCCTCGTCCAACTCGTGGGCGGTGGCCCGCTCCAGGCGGCGGACGGCCAGCGCGGCGGCCTCCACCGCGTCGTCCACCAGCACGGTGCGCAGGCCCGCGTCCAGCTCGGCG